>JAINCR010000070.1 GCA_036574215.1 Caldisericaceae bacterium | reverse complement strand
ACATAGAATTTCTTAACCTCAACCATCTTTAATTTCTCTTTAGCTAACTTTTCAATTCTCAAAGGATTAATCAAATTATAATAAGTAGATGATAATTTTGAGTTATCTGCCTTTAAAATATCGATTTCGCCTTCCAAGTCAGTTACCTTCTTTTTCAAATTCAAGGTAGCGAAAAAAACTACGGAATTTAAAAAAACTACAATAACTAAAATGAATAAAAGCAATTTATTACTAACTCTACCCAGTCTTCTCATAAACCCTCAATTTTGCACTTCTACTCCGTCGGTTAATGGATATCTCTTCTTTGGTAGGTTTAACTACGTGTTTTACAATAGGCTCCAAAGAAACATTTTCTTTAAAAGTTCTTTTAACGAGCCTATCCTCAAGTGAGTGGTATGTAATGATCGCGATTCTTCCTTTTGGAAGTAAAACTAAAGGTGCATCTTCTAAAAATTTTTTTAGGTTATCGAGTTCTCTATTAACAAAAATTCTCAACGCTTGGAATGTTTTTGTTGCAGGATGAATCCGATAATAACCTTTAGGATAAACGCTTCTCACAATGTCTGCAAGCTCTACAGTCGTTGAAATTGGCATTTTCTTTCTTTCAGAAACGATTTTTCTTGCAATCCTCTCTGCAAAAGGGTCTTCCCCGTAAGTATAAATTATGTCTCTCAACTCTTCAAAAGAAAAGCTATTAACCACATCATAGGCAGAATAGCGAGTGCAAGGCTTACACATCCTCATATCGAGGGGTCCTTCCTTCATAAAGGAAAAACCGCGTTCGGCTTCTTCCAATTGAAGTGAAGAAACACCAAGATCAGCAAGAATTTGGGTTGCACCTTGTGCAGTCGATAACACAATAGCCCTAATTTCTTTAAAATTTGCAGGCACGAGAACAAAGTTATCTCCAACTTCTTTTAACCGCTTTTCTGCTTTTTTAATTGCCTCATTATCGAGATCTATGCCTATTAATAAGCCTTTGGGGATTCTTTTTAAAATCTCAACAGAATGCCCACCTTCTCCAAGTGTTGCATCAACAACAATTGAATCTTCTCTTAAATTAAGCAAATCCAATACTTCTTTTAATAAAACTGGTGTATGATAGATTTCCATCAAAAGATATTATACAGATATAGTTATTTAAGTAAAATCTGTGAACTTGACGTATAGATATTAAAGCGATTACCTCTTAAAAATCCTATAAGAGCAATATCGTTATCTTTAGCCTCATTTATTGCAAGAGTAGAAACTGCAGATTGAGACACAATAAGAGGTATATGTACCTTTTTTGCAATGTCAACTATATTAAAATTTATCCTTCCAGAGGTTAAAAGTATAACTTTTTCTTTTATTTCCTTGTCAATAATGAAACCCACATTTTTTAAAGTTGCCGAGAACCGAGATATATCTTCAAAATAACTCATCACCCCGTCTCCGTTTGCAATTCCAACGATATGAGTCCCTCCTGTAATAGCAAATACCTTTGAGTATGAAAGAAGCTCCTTCATTAAAGAGAATAATCTATTACTATCAATAGAAATAGGCCTTCCATCAACAAAAAAAGAATTACCGTTTTTTTCAACCTCAAAATAATAATTTTTTGAAAATTCGTTTCCGACATGCTTAAAGCTCTTAATATCGCCTTTATGTGTTATTATGCCGTTTACAAAAAGAAAACCTAAAGACAAAAGGAATTCTTCTCCGTTAGAGTAGAAAATAGAATTTATAAACTCATCATTTACGAAAATATTTAGAAGATTTTCTTCTACAATGTAATCTTCTAAACTTGTAATATTTCCGTTTTCAAATCTAAATATCGGATACTTTTTCATCATAAGAGAGTATATCCATAATTTTATAATAATCACTCTTTGTATTGATATTCAAAAAAGTGTAAAACTCAGGGTCAAATTTATTTATTTCATTAGGATTAAAATACTGTGTTTTACTCTCTTCAATTAAAGAACTCAACCTAAACATACCTTTGCCTATGTTCTCTTCAATTTTTGGTAACAGTCTTTTACTATAAAAGGCAAAAAGTGGCTCTATGTATCCATTACTTAGTTTCGGGATGTATATTTCTTTGGAATAATCCAAATTATTAAACATATATAAGAGAAGTTCTCTTTTAATAAACGGCATATCACATGCAACGAGGAACACATAATCACAACTAAAAATTTTTAATGCCGTGTAAAGTCCGCCAATTGGACCAATATTTGGTATAAGATCGGTATAAAACTCATAATGTGGCATTAAAGAGAGCCTGCCTACAAAAGCAGGCTCCTCCACAAACACAGATTTTAAGATTGTGTAGGTTCTTTCAAAAATTGTATTTCCTTTAACCTTTAGGAAAAATTTATCGCTTCCAAATCTTCTACTTTTTCCGCCTACAAGAATAATTGGTTTAACCATTTTTATTCATTAAATAAACTAACCAATAAACAAACCCTACAAAGAAAGCACCGCCAACTAAATTACCAAGTGTAACAGGAATTAGGTTTACAGTTATGAAGCTTCCGAAATTTAGTGAAGCAAAATCGGTAAGTGTTTTACCTGTTGCTTGAACTACTTCTGGAATACTTTTTAAAAAAATTCCGTATGGGATGAAGAACATATTTGCAACAGAATGTTCAAAACCAGATGCAACAAAAGCCATAATTGGAAAGTATATTGCAAAAAGTTTACCGATAATATCCTTTGATGACATTGCCATCCATACTGCTAAACACACCAACCAGTTACAGAGTATGCCTCTAAAAAATGCCTGACCAAAGGTAAGTGTCGTTTTAGAAAGAGCAACTTTAAGACTATTTGCACCAACAAGATTGCCATTAAATGCCCAAGTGCCACTCCAGAATAAAAATGCTGCAATGAGAATTGAACCTACAAAATTTCCAATATACACAACAACCCAATTCTTAAGAAGCTCACTCCACTTAGCCTTTTTATCAAGGGCAGCAATCAACACAAGGTTATTTCCTGTAAATAGTTCTGCTCCGGCAACAACAACCAACATAAGCCCTACAGTAAAGACACTTGCCGATAAAAATCTTGTAAAGCCAAAACCAAGTGTAGTGTCAGAGCTAACAAGTAAAAATAACTGTGCACCAAAGGCAATATAAACCCCTGCAAGGATTGCAAGAACGAACATCTTTAAGATAGGTAGTCTGCATTTTGAAACACCAGCTTCACATAATTTCTGTGCAACTTCTTTTGGCGGAAAGAAATTAACTTCGTTCATTTTTACCCCCTTTTATTTAAATTTTTTTAATTGCACACGCACACGCTTTAAACTCAGGAATTTTTGCGATTGGATCAATGGCATTTATTGTAAGAACATTTGCATTTGCCTCTGAAAAATGAAAACTTACAAAAGCAACGCCTTTCTTTGGTTTTGTTGAAATTTTTGCTTTTAAAGTTACACTTCCTCTTCTTGTTTTGATCTCTACTTTATCACCATTTTTAATACCAAGCTCTTCGGCATCCTTTGGACTGATCTCAACATAATTTTCTGGAACAAAAGATTCTAAAACTTTAACTCTTCTTGTTTCATTTCTTGAATGATAATGGAACAGTATTCTACCTGTTGTTAAAATGAAAGGATACTCTTTATTAGGAGTCTCAACGGGAGGTTCATATTTTACAGCAGTAATAAGAGCTTTTCCATTAGGTCTCTTGAAATTTCCCCCGTAATGTAAAATACTTGTCCCAGGGTGTGATTCTTCAGGGCAAGGCCATTGTAAGGATTGCTGTTTAAGTCTCTTATAAGTTACTCCCTTAAACGTTGGAGTAAGCTCTCTTATTTCGTTCCAGATGTCTTCTGATGAATGATAATCCATGTTATAGCCCATTCTCTTTGCAACTTCTGAAACAATTTCCCAATCGTCCTTAACACCGTATGAAGCTTCTCTTGTAGGATGTAATAATTGTATCCTACGTTCGGTATTTGTAAATGTGCCATACTTTTCATACGCTGCCTTAGAAGGAAAAACAACATCCGCAAGACGAGCAGTTTCTGAGAGGAAAATTTCCTGGACTGCAAGGAATTCTAACTTTTCAAATCCTTCTTTAAGATGTTTTACATCTGCCTCTGTTACTAACGGGTTTTCACCCATTGCGTAGACTGCTTTGAGCTTCCCATTAAGAGCAAGATCTCCAAACTGAGTAACTGCATATCCAACTTCAGATGGGAGATTAACCCCGTAATATTCCTCAAATTTTTTACGAACGGTTTCATCAGTTATCTTTTGATAACCCGTGAACACATCAGGAAGAACACCGACATCGCAAGCACCCTGGACGTTTGCTTGGCCTCTCAATGGATTTATTCCGTTACCTTCTCTCCCAATATGACCGGTAATGAGAGCAAGATTTGCTATTGAAAGCACATTATCTGTGCCTATGTGATGTTGAGTAATACCCATCGTATAGAAAATCAATGAATTTGAACCCTTTGCATACGTTACTGCCGCTTCTTCAATGAGCTTCTTTTCAACTCCGGTAATTTTAGAAACTTCATCAAGATCAACTTCTTCAAGGACTTTTAAGAGACTCTCAAAACCCTCTGTATGGCTTTCAATAAATTCTTTATTCAAAAGACCTTTTTCGAGAATGACTTTCATCATGCCATTCAAAAGGGCAACGTCACTTCCAGGATAGTGTTGTATGAAAATATCTGCATTCTTTGCAAGATCTATATTCCTTGGGTCACAGACTATAAGTTTTGCACCATTTTTCTTTTTATTTTCTTTAATGAACTGAGCAATTACTGGATGTGTTTCGGTTGTATTAGAACCGATAACAAACATTACGTCGGCATTCTTTATGTCCTCTATTGGGTTTGTTGCAGCAGCAGCTCCTAAAGCTTTACCTAAACCAGCAATAGTTGATGCATGACAAAGTCTTGCACAGTTGTCAACGTTATTGGTGCCTATCACGGCTCTTGCAAATTTCTGAATTAAATAGTTGTCTTCATTTGTGCAACGAGAAGAGCCTAAAACACCAATAGCATCAGGTCCATATTTTCTTTTTATTTCCAACAATCTTTTTGCCGTATAATCAAGGGCTTCTTCCCAGGTTGCTTCTCTAAAAACACCGTTTTCTTTTATAAGAGGTTTTGTTAATCTCTCGTTGGAGTTAACGTATTCATATCCATAACGTCCTTTAACACAAATTCTTCCTTCGTTAGGTTTAACGTCTTTTGCTTTTACTAAAACAAGCTCATTTTTCTTATTGCGGTAGAGTGTAATATTACATCCCACTCCGCAGTATGCACAGACAGTATCAGTTGCTTCTAATTGGAAAATCTTACCTTTACCAACTCTCGTTTTTTCAATTAGAGCACCAGTTGGACAGGCTTGGACGCATTCTCCACAAAATTGACAGTCAGTTTGTTCAAGAGGCAAATTAAACGGAGTTGATACAATTGATTTATATCCTCGCATAGCAATCCCAATTGCTTCAACAATTGCTTGGTTTTCGCAGGCATCAACACAGCGTCTACATAGAATACATTTTTGTGGATCAAATTGGATGAACGGGTTCGTATCCCAGGGAGTTTCTTTTGAATATTCAAATGCTTCTTTTTCGTCAAGAAATTGGCTCTTTTTTATCCCAAACTCATAAGCAAGATCTTGCAAGGCACAATCCCCATCTTTATCACAGGTCATACAATCCAAAGGATGATGCGCAAGTGCAAGTTCAAGATTCATTCTTCTTGCTTCTTCAACAATCTGAGAATTTGTAGTTATTTCCATCCCTTCGGCTACTTCTGTAATACAGGCTCTTTGAAGAGTTTTAGAGCCTTTAACTTCCACCACGCACATTCCACAAGAACCCTCTTCAGCAATACCCTCAAGATAACAAAGGGTAGGGATTTCAATTCCTACATCTTTACACGCATCAAGAATTCTTTTTCCTCTTGGAAATTGATAATTTTTTCCATTAATTTTAACGTTTACTAAATCACTCATTTATGACCTCCTCTTTTATTGGTTCAAATTGGCAAACATTTGAAGGGCATTTTCTTTCATTAATATGTGCAAGCCACTCTTCTTTAAATTTTGTGAGAGACTGCAATAAGATATTCGGTGCCGTTTGCCCTAAACCACAAAAAGATGTTAGTTTCATTGCGTTTGATAATTTTTCAAGTTTTATAAGGTCATCTTTTTGTGCTTTACCTTTTGATATACTATCAACTATCCTATAAATTACATCGGTTCCAACTCTGCAGGGAGTGCATTTACCACAAGATTCATGCCTAAAGAAATACGCAATATTTTTGACAACATCGACAATACAACGATCTTCACTTAAGACAACAATCGATCCCGAACCAGGGCCTGCCTCAATTTTTGCAAGGGAATTAAAATCAATTTCTGTGTCAATTTCTTCTTTTGAAATAAGGCTGCCTGAAACACCACCTAAAATTACTGCTTTAAGGTTTTTACCTTCTTTAATTCCAAAACCTACCTCTTCTATTATCTCTCTTAGTTTTACGCCAAATGGTATTTCGATTGCTCCTTTATAATTTACATCACCCATCAAACTAAACAATTTTGTTCCATATGACCCTGGAACTCCTATTTGTTTGAACCAATCAGAACCATTTACCAGTATTGGAGGTATGTTTGCAAGTGTTTCAACATTGTTTATTACAGTAGGTTTTTTAAACAGACCAGAAGTTGGAGGATACGGAGGTTTTTTCCTAGGTTCGCCGCGTTTCCCTTCGATCGACTCTAAAAGGGCAGTTTCTTCACCACAGACGTATGCACCTGCACCTTTTTTAATCTCTATATCAAAGTCAAAACCTGAGCCTAAAATATTCTTACCGAGGAAACCATAATCATATGCTTGCTCTATTGCCTTAGAAAGCATTTTGATAGAAAGTTCGTATTCTCCTCTTATGTAGATATACCCATAGGTTGCTCCTGTTGCAAAACCTGCTAAAATCATCCCCTCAATAATAGAATGGGGATCACCTTCCATTAGGACTCTGTCTTTAAAAGTTCCGGGTTCCCCCTCGTCTGCATTACAGACGACAAATTTAACATCACTTTTTGCCATTGCAGTAAATTCCCACTTTTTTCCTGTTGGAAAACCTGCTCCACCTCTACCTCTCAATTCCGAATTCTTTACTTCATTCAAAACCCAATCACTTCCATTTTCAAAAGCCTTTTCAAGTGCAAGATAACCATCCTCTGCAATGTATTCTTCAATTGATTCAGGATTAATACTCCCTACTCTTCTTAATAGCACTTTCTTCTGCGCTGATAAAACTTTTTCTGCCTTACTTATACCGAGTGAAATATCCCTCTTACCAATTTCATGGGCAAGATTAGATACAACTCTTCCTTTAAGAAGATGCTCTTTTACAATCACATACACATCTTTAGGTGTAATAGGAGCGTATACAATGCCTTCGGGATAGACGGCAATTGCAACACCAATTTCTTCGTATCCTAAGCTTCCAGTTGGTGTAACAAGGATTTCCTTTTCAAGACCAAGGTTTCTTATTTCTCTCAAAAGTAATTCCTCAATTTCTTTTGCTCCTTTTGAAAGGCTTTTTGAGTCCTCTGCAACTAACACGTGAGTTCTATAAAATTTCATAACGCCCCCTCCTTAAACTTCTTTATAATACCTTCAATATCTTCCTCTTTAAGATTACCAAAAGGAACATTGTCTATCATCATTGAAGGGGCAATCGAGCACATACCAAGACAGCTAGATTCTTCTAATGTAAACTCGCCGTCTAATGTAGTTTCCCCAATATCTATTCCAAGGACTTCTTTAAGTTTGTGTAAAATGGATTCTCCATTTGCAAGATGACAAGATAAACTTCTACAAACCCTTATAATGTGCCTTCCCCTTTGAGTAACCGAAAACATCGTATAAAAGGTTGCAACACCGTAAACTTTTGAAAGAGAAAGATTAGAGGTTTCTGCAACTTTTTTGGCTAAATCTTTAGATACGTAATTTTTAGAGTTGCTTTCCTGAACATTATGAAGAAGATCTATTAAAGACTTTTCTTTCATTTTTTACCTCCGAAGAAAGTTTACAAACATTTGAAGGACACTTCTTATCCTTTATGTGAGCTATATATTCATCTCTAAAGTATCTTAATGTTGTAAGAACTGGGTTAGGAGCAGTTTGCCCTAAACCACACAAAGAAGTAAGTTTTATTGTATTACCAAGTTTTTCAAGCAATTCTAAATCTTCCATTCGACCTTTTCCAGAGGTAATCCTTTCAAGAATATTTAGCATCTGACGCGTTCCTTCCCTGCAAGGAGTGCATTTACCACAAGATTCATCAACTGTAAACTTTAGGAAGAACTTTGCTACATCAACCATGCAACTTGTTTCATCCATTACAATTAAACCACCCGAACCCATAATTGCACCTAAAGATGCAAGGCTTTCGTAATCCATTGGAACGTCGATATACTGAGATGGAATTACGCCGCCTGAAGGTCCTCCAGTTTGAGCTGCTTTAAAAGAATGTCCTTCTTGAATCCCTCCACCAATATCGTATATTATCGTCCTTAAAGGTGTGCCAAGAGGCACTTCTACTAAGCCTGTTATGTTGACCTTACCTGCAAGTGCAAAAACTTTCGTGCCAGGACTTTTTTCTGTCCCAAAGCTTCTAAAGAATTTAACACCCTTTTCTATGATAACTGGTATATTAGCAAGTGTTTCCACATTATTTATTACAGTAGGAAAGCCGAATACACCTTTTTGGACTGGAAATGGTGGTTTCTTTCTTGGTTCACCACGTTTACCTTCAATAGAATTGATTAAAGCAGTTTCTTCACCGCAAACAAAAGCACCTGCGCCAATTCTTAATTCAATATCAAATGAAAAATTAGTCCCCAATATGTTCTTTCCTAATACACCTATTTGCTTAGCTTGTTTTATTGCAATTTCTAATCTCTTTACCGCAAGAGGATATTCAGCTCGGACATAAATAAACCCTTTCTGAGCACCTATTGCATAACCCGCTATAGCCATACCTTCCAAAACAGAATGTGGATCACCCTCTAAGACTGATCTATTCATGTAGGCACCAGGATCACCTTCATCAGCATTGCATACAATATATTTGATAGGGGAATCTTGTTCATAGGCAAGTTGCCACTTCTTTCCTGTTGGAAAACCAGCACCACCTCTTCCTCTTAAACCAGAATCTTTTATGACTTGAATCACGTCTTCTCGTGTCATTTCTGTTATTGTTTTACCAAGTGCTTCATAACCACCTTGAGCGATATATTCGTTAATATCCTCAGGATTTATAATTCCACAGTTTCTTAAAACAACTTTCGTCTGTTTTGCGAAAAATGGGATTTCACTTAAAGATGGAAGGACAGTCTCTTTTTCCTTCCACATCAATCTCTTCACATCTCTTCCTTTTAAGAAATGCTCCTCCACTATTTCTTTAGCATCTTCGGGTTTAAGTTTTGTATAAATAACACCCTCAGGATAAACAACCATGAGGGGTCCAAGTTGACACGAACCCATGCATCCTGTTTCTATAATGTTTACCTCTTCAAGTAGTTCGTGCTTTTTAAGTTCGTCTTTTAGGGCATCTTCAAAACCATTTCCACCTGCAGCAATACACTGAGCACCGGCACAAATTAATGCATGAATTCTATAGATTTTCATTTATATTACTCCTTTGCAATAACCCAATCACTAATAATCTGTCCATTGATTACATGAGACGCTACAATTTGCCTTGCCATCTCAGGAGTGACATGTCCATAGTAAACTACAACCCCATCTCTATCAACTCCAACAACAGGCTCTTCAACGTCTAATCCCATAGAACCTCTTTCAATAATCTGAACATCTGTAAAATTTCTTTTTTGAAGTTCGTCTAATATTACCAAAAGGACATCTCTTGACCCTGCTGCAATACCGACAGTTCCCATGCTAATGTAAATTTTTACTTTTACCTCTCCTTGTCTTGTTCTTAAAAATGCCTTTGCTTGTTCTCTCAGTTTTCTCAAGTCTTCAATCGACTTAATTTTGTCCATTTAAACACCTCCATGTAGTTCTTTTATTTTTTCTTCTAAAAAAGTTTTGATACTATTCAATACCAATGGAGTGCAAAGTGATTCCTCGCAGGTTTTCCTCAGATCTTCTGTTGAAATCTCAAAAGTTCTGTTATTTACAACATGTTTGAACTTCAAATTCACTTCAGGATGCGTTGCAATGATACTAACAATGGTTGCAGGTAAATCCCCCAAAGGAGGCACATCAATATGGGATTTTTTAAAGTATACCTTTACAATCGTTTCTAAACCCATTTTGCTTTCAATAAATACACCCCCATCGCATAATTCTGCCTCAAGTTTTAATAACGGAATCCCTAAACCAACCTTCTTGTTTTTAGATGTAGTCATGAATGGGTCAAAAACTTCTTTTAATAAGGCTTCATCCATTCCAACTCCATCGTCTTTTATTTCAATTAAAAGTAGGTCTTTTGAATCATCTTCAACAATTGTAAGTTCAATATTTTTTGCCTTTGCCTTAAGAGAATTTTCAATTATATCAAGAATATTTAAGGAAAGTTCTTTCATTTATGAATATTTTGTAAGAATTTCTATTAAGTTTTCTTTGCTTACTTTTCCATAAACATCTTTCCCATCGACCATAATAGCAGGAGCAAGACCACAACACCCAAGACATCTAACAATCCTCACAGCAAACCTTCCATCTTTTGTAATTTCGTTTGGTTTAATTCCCAAACGATTACAAATCACATCTAAAATATTTTCTGAGCCTTTTACATAGCAAGCCGTCCCCATACAAACCATAATTACATGTTCAGCATCTTTTTTAAGTTTAAAAAAATTGTAAAAAGTTACAACCCCATAGATTTTGGAAAGAGGCACGTTGAGTTTCTCTGAAATGTATGTAAGCACCTCTTCGGGCAAATACCCAAGGCTTTCTTGAGTGCCATGCAGCACCTGTATAAGTGCTTCTGGTTTTGCACCCCTTTTCTTGATTTCCATATCAACTGCAGGAAATGTTTTTACCTCCATTGTTCCTCCTTTCATGATGTTTTTCCTATTTTAATCTTTTTTAAATATAAATCACTAATCTTTTCAATAATTTCTTTATACTCATCTTTTGCTATTTTGTAGTAAACATTTTTCCCCACGCGCCTCCTTGAAAGCCAGCCTGCCCTGTAAAGTCTAAACAGATTAAGAGACACGGTAGGTTGAGAGATTTTAAGTTTATCAACAATTTCATTAACAGATCTCTCACCAGTTGTTAGATAACAGATAATACCAATTCTTACAGGATTGCTTACAGCAGATAGAAATTCGGATACTTGAACACATTTGTTAAAATTATCACATAACTGTTGCTTCTTTCTCATCACTTAATTATACCAAAAATTTAAATTTTGCAAAATATGTGATATTATTCACTTTTTTATTATAATTTTAATGCATAATTATAAGAATAGCGTTACTTATTTATTTGTTATAAAAATCACTATAATAAAAATTTTTTTATGGTAAAATATATAAAAGATGAAGGTAGAAGAAATTATTAAAATTGTAGATGCAGAAGTTTTACAAGAAGAAGGCAATTGGGATGTAAACATCAAATACGGATTTGCAGCTGACCTTCTCTCAGATACATTATTTGTTATCAGTAGAGAAGAAGAGCCAGTTCTACTTATAACTGGTGTGACAAACCCATCGGTTGTAAAAACCGCAAAAATTTTAGATATACCAGTGGTGCTTATTGCAAGAGGAAAGCCAATTGAGGCATCAACAGTAGAATTAGCGAAAAAAGAGAACATTATTCTATTGCGCACTAAATATATTGTTTTTGTAACATGCGGACTGCTTTACGAAGCAGGACTCAAAGGAGCTCCATGGAAGATACAATATTAGTTTTAGAATTCCCGATTTTTGGAGAAGACTTTGACCATCTTGGAGATGCAACGTTAAGAATAAGGGAGTCGCTTCTAAAAGCACTTAATACATCAATTTTAAATGGAAGTATTGGTAGAGAAAAAGAAATTGTAAGAAAATCTGGTATCTGCCTCTATGAAGCCGAAGCAAATATAGTGATACACGCAAAGTTTGGTTTTATTAAAACAATACTATACAAGCAAAAAATTGTCTCAATTGCAAAAGACATAGGACCAGGGATAAACAATCTTATTCTTGCTTTAAAACCTGGTTATTCAACGGCATCGGAAAAAGCAAGAATGCTTGGGTTTGGTGCAGGTATGGGCCTTAAGAATATCGAAAAAATTTCTGATTTTTTCTTCTTAACCTCCACATTTGGAAAAGGGACATACCTTCTTTTCGAAGTTTGGAGAAACGATAATACTTTTGGAGGCGTCAAAATGAAAATAAGAAAGTTAATAGAAGAATTAAAACTTGAAGTGCTTACAAATTTCAAAGAAGAAGATTTAGATAAAATAGTAGAAAAAGCTTACACTTGTGATTTACTGAGTAATGTTCTTTCAAAGGCTGAAGAAGAAACTACTTGGATAACTGTTCAATCTAACATCAATGTAGTAGGTGTTGCAACAATTAAGAGGATACCGATTATTATAGTTACTGAGAGTAATACCCCTGAAGAAGAAACTTTAAAAAAGGCTGAGTTAAACTCAATTATCATCGCAAGAACTAAACTATCATCTTTTGAGGTTTCTGGACAACTTTACAACTTACTTAAAAAACAGAATTAAATCATTTCTTCTATTAAAATAATTTTTGTGTTTTGATAATTTTTTATTTTTGGATTATCATCAACTACAACATCAGAAACTCGAATCTTTTTAGCAATTAAAATATTGAAGGCTGTTATGACATTACTTCCAATTCTCTTTGCAATATCCTCTGCAAGCCTCTCTTCGATCTGTGAGAGAGCAATAACAGCAGGCTTATAACCACCCTCTAAAATGATGTCGTTAATTTTGGCTTTTTCTGAAGCAGCAATAAATGCTCTATTTAAAATATTATCTTTTTCGGATTTGCTTAGTTTACCGCTCTCAAAAATCTTCCTAAAGGAGGTTGCATCTATAACAAATCTATCTTTAAGCTCAATTTTAACATGTGTTTCACTTATTAACTTTTCTTCTTTTGCTTTACTGACGTCTTCTTTTATGGGTTCAACAGCTTCTTTATTTTCGGTTTGCTCTTGTTTTTCCTTCTCTAACTTAGACAAAAGCTCATCAAAAGTAGATCTAAATTGTTCCTTTTTGAAAGTTTCCTTCTTTTCCTCCGTTACCTCTTCTTCCTTTTTTACTTCTCTAGTTTTTTTCAAAGTTTCAGTATCTTCAGGAGGTTGCGCAAAATCTGCAAAAGAAACTTCTTCAACTGCTTCTACAGGATTAGTTTGAGGGACTTCCTCTTTTCCTTTTACTTCTTCTACTTTTATAACAGGTTTTTCTTGTTTTTCTACAACTTCCTCTACCTTTGGAAGAGGTTCCTCCTCTTTTTCTTTAACTTTCTCAACCTTTATAATAGGCTTTTCTTCTTTTTCTACCTTTATAATAGGCTTTTCTTCCTTTTTCTCTGAAGGTTTAATAATCTTTGTAGGTTCAATAATAGGTTTTTCGCCAAATCTTTTCTGTGGGATCGGTCTAAGAATTTTCTCTTCTTTAGCTATTTGCTCCTCTGCTATTTTTTTATCATCTTTAACAGGGGCTTTTTCTTCAGGCTTTAATTTTACAAGAGGGACTTCAGCTTTTTCTTCAACAGGTTTTGCTTCCTCAACTGGTTTTTCGATTTCCCTTATTTCGATATCTTTCACATCAAAAGCAATGGGTTTCTTTTTTATTTCTTTAAGAGGAACTTCTTTTAATTTTTTCTCATGCCTTTTAGGGAATAAAATTATTAAAAGAATTAACAAAACTGCTACAGATATAATAGATGAAATTAAGTCTGGAGTTAAATTTGGAAAATAATTCTTTGTGTAATTGTAAATTTGTAAAGATAAAGGCTTAAGAAATTCAAGAATCTTTAACGAAATATTTTTAAAAAAGGCGACAATAACCCCAAAAGTATAAGTTAAATCAAATTTACTAAACGTATTTTTAAAGAATTCCATTATTTTCCCCGCTACCGATAGTATAGCACCTTTTACCTTTTCAAGAAAACTTTTTTCTTGGGTAGGTTTGTTATCTGAAGGACTTGGATTATTTACAGTGCTATTTTCACTATCTTGAGACGGAGCAATAGTTGATACTTTTATAAATTCAGAGGTTTTATAAGGAATAAGGGTGCTAAATATCTCTCTATTTTTCGCAATACCAAGATCGAATACCACAACCTGCTTATTTGATGATATATCAACCTTCGAAAAACTTTTATTAAACAAAAATTCCTTTTTCTCAAATGCACCCTGTGTATATTTTGCACCATTAACGTAAAAAGAGGTATTATTATCGACAGGAATAACAACAACTCTCCTTTTTCTTTCACCATAGATATTTGTAACCTTGCCAGTTCTAAAATTATACTTATTAAAATCACTAAAACCTGGCAACTGTTCTGCATCGGTATTACCATAAACACCATAAGCATAGATCAAAACAGATTTTGAAGCACTTACCTTTACCGGAATCATTTTTAATGTGTTATCTTCAGTTTCATCTGGCTGTGTTTCAAAATACTCAAAATCATTAACATTCTTAAGGGTAAAAGTTTTCTTTTCCCCACCAAATTCAACGATAACTTCTGTATCTTTAAATATAGAAGATACTCCAAACCCTCCAAAAGATTCAAATTCTACATTTCCAACTCCGAAGATAGTTGCAAAAACATTATCCGAAGCATATCCATACTCAACCAAAACGGGTTTGTCAGAGGAAATAATGTAAAAACCTTCTTTTAAGTTAGTATTAATGTAGAAAGAGCCTTTGGCAATATCGCTTTCAGTTACAATTTTACCGTCACTATCCTCAACTCTTATATGGGCATTGTCTTGGGCAAAAATAAAAAGAAACTTCGGAACATAAACTCCAAAATAGGTGCCATAAAGAGAAGAAATATCGTCGGAAGAATCCTTATCAAAAGGAGCAGTTAAAGTCGAAATACTTACTAAAACAGGTTTATTAGAAACTAATTCATAGACTCCGTCTTCTAATAATTTGAGAGTTTTAAAGTTGTTTTCATGGAGAGTAATATCAAAATAAAGTTTATTAGTATCCTTCTTTACAATTTTTACGTTATTATCGGAAGAAGAAGAAAATACATTCACATTACAAGAAGTAGGTATAATAAAGTGCGTTCCAAAGTAATCAGGAATGAAAAATTCAACATACCGAGGGTTTGAAACACCATAAACAAGTTTTAAGTTTTTCTTCTCTAAAGGATTAAAATTCAAATAAGTTTTAAAAATTATTGTATTTCCGTTTTCTATAAAGGAAAGGGGAAGTTTATTTTGCCCATCTAAAAGCTCAAAGCCTGTAAGTCCATTAAAAACTGACTTATCAATACTAAAGAAAACAGTTTTTGAAACCTTTATGTTTAATGTATTTTCAGAAACAATATCTACCATAGATTGGGACTGCGCTGTCTCCACGTATACGAGCACTAAAACGCAAATAAGAGCAAAAACAATAAATCTTTTCATCACTTCCCCTTTTTTATTTTACTATGAAAAATAAAAATTAGGAAGAAGATTTTTCGGCTTCCTCCATAATTGCCTTAACTTTATCTGCTACCTCTTTTCCACCTACAGAACAAGCATCGTAGGGAGCTCTTTTTTCAGCAATTGCTTCAGCACAAGGATGACAACCAGGGAATCCGCAGGCTCCGCAATCTCCATGTGGTAACACCTCATAAATTGCAGAGACTAAAGGGCTTTCTTCAACTTTAAATTTTTCTGAAAATATTCCAATCAACGCTCCAAATAAAGCCCCTAACACACCCAAAGTACCTACAGAAACCAACAAATCTTTCATAATACACCTCTATTTTATTATTCCACTAAAGCCTAAAAATGCAAGGGAAAGAATACCAGAAATCATAAAAGCAATTGCTTTCCCTTTGAAAAACGGAGGTAAATCAGAATTCCTTAATCTTTCCCTAATGCCTGCAAGAAGTAACATTGCAATTGCATAACCAGTTGCTATACCAAAACCAGAGACAATCGATTCAACAAAATCGTAATTATTCATTGAGTTAATAAATGTTGCACCAAGTATAAGGCAGTTTGTTGCAATAAGTGGAAGGTAAATACCCATCGCCTTATATAGATTTGGGGAAACCTTCTTAATGTATATCTCAACAAGTCCAACAAAAGAGCCAATCACAAGAATAAATGCTGTAATTTGAAGAGCAGGTTGAAGTCCTGTTGGTATGAGAATCCAGTTATCAATCATCCAAGCAAGAATCGAAGAAGAGACTGTTACAAAAATTACTGCAAAACTCATTCCAATTGAAGACGAAAGGCTATCGGTTAAACCAATATAAGAGCACAAACCAAGAAATTGGATAAGAATTATGTTATTAATTATACTTGAGGAAATAAATATCTTTATAAGATTTTGAAAATAACTCATTCCTTACCTCCTTTTTGTTTGAGGTATGTTTCAATTGCACCAGTTAAAATTCCGATAAAAATAAAACCTGCTGGCGGAAGGATCATAAGAAGCATAGGTTGATAACTTTCAGACATTATTTGGATACCTGCAAGAGTTCCTTTTCCAATTAGTTCCCTCATAATAGCAATAGTAACAAGCACCAAACCATAGCCAATGGTATTCCCTATTCCATCGAGAAGTGAATCAAAAATACCATTTGTATAGGCAAAAGCTTCAGCTCTTCCGATGATAATACAGTTTACAACCACAAGAAGAATATAAAGTTTAATAACCTGATATATTGGATTAAAAAACGCTTGAGATAACAAAGCTGCAATAGTTGTAAAAGCAGCAATTACGCTTACAAAGATAGGGACTCTTAATTCGTTAGGGATAATTTTTCTCATTGCTGAGATTATAATGTTTGATGGAATCTGAACTAAAGCAAAAACAAGAGTCATAAGAAGTGCGCTTTTAACAGAGTTAGAAACCGCAATAACTGAACACAAACCTATAGAAATTATTAGGACAGGGTTGTTTGGTATTATTGCTTCCCAAATGATTTTTAATTTCTTCATTGGTGAGCCTCCTTTAAATATTGAAGAAACGACTCCCCTGCAACTTTAGAACCTGTAGATATCGCTTTAGAAGTAATTGTTGCACCAGTTATCGCAATTATATCTTCTTTTGGAATTAATTTATCCTTTTCAACGTTTTTGCCCTTGAATTGACCTAAAAAAGTTATCTTGTTTTTCTTATTAACATAATAAGAAGGATTATCTGCGTTAGCTCCCAAACCTGCTGTTTCTTGCATTGCTAAGATTGATATTCCTGAAATTGTTCCGTCTTTTTTAACTCCAACAAGCATCTTAATAGGTGCTTGAGACCCTGCAACCACAACTGTTAAAACCCCTCCTTCAATCGAATTGGAGTTTTTATCCCTCACAAGAAACGTTTTAAGAATCTGAACAGAAGGATCCAATGATTGAATCGGCTTTTCAAGTTCTGGAAATTCATAATTGCCGTTAAAAACGTTTTGTAATCCTTCCTGAAGTGCTTTTGCATCTTGAAGTTTGATAATAGGATCCGTTATTTGAAAAACTACCGCTAAAGCTAAACCAATAATCGCAGCGATTATACCAAAATTCAGAGCAAATTTAAGCACACTTTTCATTTTGACACCTCTTTTTTAGGAAAAACACCATAAACTCTTGGCATAGTCTTATCAAAATACGTAACTAAAGCATTACCTAAAAGAATTGAAAACATTACACCTTCTGGGTAAGAAGAAAATTGACGGATTATAACAGTCATAATACCAAGAAATATGCCATAATAAATCTTACCAAGCGGTGTTTTTGGAGACGAACTATAGTCAGTTGCCATGAAGAATGCACCAAGAAATAGACCACCAGCAAGAATTGAAAATATTGGGTCTCTTCCAAAAACGAACGACAAAACGAAAACAGTTGCGATATAAAAAGTGGGAATTTTCCAATCGATGACTTTTCTTATAAATAGATAAATAGCTCCTATTAGAAGAAGAATTGCTGAAGTTTCTCCAATACTACCACCAACGGTACCAAAGAAAAGAGAGGTATACAAGTTTAGTTTGCTACCAAATTCAGAAATAAGTTGAGAATAACTTTGTAATTGAACTACATTCAAAGGAGTTGCCGATGTGATAGCATCTAGGCTTAAAACCCTGAAAGGAAACCCTATGAAAAAACGTGGTTTATCCCATGTTGTCATGTAGGTAGGCCAAGAAACCATTAAAACAGCTCTTCCCACAAGAGCAGGATTGAATGGGTTTGAACCAATTCCACCAAAAATCATCTTTCCAAGCAAAATTCCAGAAAATGCCCCTACTACAACCATCCACCATGGAGAGCTTGGTGGTAGAGTCATTGCAAGCAAAACACCTGTTACAACCACAGAAAAATCTTTTAGCGATGAATTTTTATGGAACAGTAAATTCCCTACGTATTCTGCAAGGATTGAAGAAACTATGGAAACCAAATAGACAACTATTACCCTTTCACCAAAAATAAAAATACTTCCAACCATTGCTGGGATTAAAGCTAAAACTACATCTCTCATGATGGAGGAAGTATTCACTTTATCCCTTATGTGAGGGGCAGCATTAACAACAAGGTCAATATCATATTTAGCCATTTTTTTCCTCCTTCTAAGACATTTCCTTTTCTTTTTGTCGTTGTTGTTTGAGTTTCTCAAAGGCAGCCTGTTTTGCAGCTTCAATTTTCTTCTGCTTAATAATTGCTTGTTTCACACCCTTAATGTTTTCAGTCAAATGTCTCTTTGAAGGACACACATAGGAACAAACTCCACATTCTATACAATCAAGAGCATGGAGTCTTTCTGCTTCTTGCAAATCTTTTCTTCTTGAAGCATGATCAATAAGAAAGGGCATAAGGCCCATAGGACAACTGTCCACACAACTTGCACATCTTATACAAGGTGATTCTTCTTGCGGAGCCATTTCTAAGGCTTCTTCGCCAAACATAAGAATACCTGAAGTTCCCTTAATCACAGGCACATCGACAGATGCCTGAGCAATGCCCGTCATTGGACCGCCAAATATGAGTTTTCTTAATTTCCTATTTAACCCAAGAGTATCAATGATAAAACTTGCAGGTGTTCCAATCCGCATGATAAAATTACCTTTTTTCTCAACCGCATCACCCGAAACGGTAATACCTCTTTCAATTACAGGCTTATCTTCCAATATAGCCTCAGTTATTGCCTTCAAAGTTTGGACATTCTGCACAACAACACCGACATCTAAAGGCAATCCTCCTGAAGGGACTTCTCTATTAAGCACTGCCTTTATAAGTTGCTTTTCACCTCCTTGAGGATATTTTGTTTTAACGAGAACAACCTCAACATTCGATAAACCCATTTCTTGTACTTTCTTATTAAGAAGTAAGGCTGCATCTTCTTTATTCTCTTCGACTGCTATAATACCTCTTTTTGCGCCAGTAATCTGCATCTCAATAAGAATACCTTTAATGATTTTGTCAGGGTATTCAAGCATAACCCTATTGTCAACAGTTAAATAAGACTCGCATTCTGCTCCGTTTCCAATAATAATATCAATTACTTTATTTGGCGGTGGAGAGAGTTTTACTGCCGTAGGAAAAGATGCTCCTCCTAATCCCACAATACCCTTGTCTCTAATGACTTTTAAAATTTCTTCTCTTGGTAAATCCTCAAAAGAGTCTCTTTTACTCAATTCAACCCATTCGTCTTTGTAGTCGTTTTCAATTACAACGCACTTTCCCTTTGTGCCATTAGGCAAAAGTCTATCCTCAATTGCCAAAACTTTTCCAGATACCGAAGCATGCACTGGAGCTGCAACAAACTGGTTAGTATCACCAATTTTTTGACCAACCTTTACGTAATCCCCAACTGAAACAAGGGGATTATTTGGTGCACCTGTATGTTGTTGTAAAGGAATAACAACAACCGGAGGAGACTTAAATACTTCAAAGGGAAAGTCTTTTGTGATTTTACTTTCATCAGGGTGAACACCACCCGGAGAGTAAGTAAATACTTTCATACATCACTCCTTTCCTTCAAAGATAAAGCCGCAGTAAGGGCAAATTTTTGCATCTTTTTCAATTATTGCCCCACATTTAGGACATTTCTTTTTTAATTGGGTAAAACAATGTGGACAAAATATATATTCACCTTTTACCTCTTCCCCACAAATAGGACATTTATAAACTTCTTTACTAATCATTAACTGATAATATTTTTTCTGTAGTGCTAGAACCTCCTTTCTTTCATTATCTTCTCTTATTTCATCAAGAGTATAAGGACTCCTTACCATTAGATAAAAAATAAGTGGAATGATACCTCCCAAAAGGATTGAAGAAATAACCCATCCTATACTTTTTCCACCACGGTTTTTGCTATCGTTATAGATGAAAAGTGCAATTGCAAAGTTAAGGATTACAAATGCTAAAACAATTAAATAAATTTCTGTTTTTGACAGAACAGGCAAAAAAATCGAAAAACTGCCTAATATTTTACCCATACATTATTATTATACCAATTTTGAGTTAAAAGTGAAAATATTTTCTAGAGAACGAACAAATCCAACAAGATAAAGAGAACCAGTTATAAGAAGTATATCATCTTCTTTAAGAGAATCTTTAGTATCAAAATAAGCTTTTCTCGGATTTTCTATTACTTCAATCATGCTTTCTTTAAAAAATAACCTCGCAGAATTGTAAATCTCATATGGATTCAACGCTCTTGAATAGGAGTTTGGGACAGTGGTAATCACAAGTTTAGCGACAATATCTCTTATATTCGACAAAAAAGAAAAGACGTTTTTATCACTTAACATTGAAAATAATAGCGTTATTTTTTTGTCTGTTAAGTTTTTAATAGTATCACTCAAAATTTTTGAAGAGGCATCGTTATGAGCTCCATCGATTATCACAAGAGGGTTTTTGCGGATAATTTCAAATCTTCCAGGCCAAAAACTCGATTCAATACCGAATAAAATATCATCTTCTGAGATATTTACATTACTTACCAAAATTGACTGAATAGCAATAGAAGCATCGATAACCTCAAAATATCCAAGATTATGAAGTTTTATTTCATTTAGCCTAAAACCATGTGAAAGTGAAACAAAGTCAAATACTTGGAAACCCTCATAAACTCTAATATTTCTAAATTC
>JAINCR010000069.1 GCA_036574215.1 Caldisericaceae bacterium | reverse complement strand
GTTTACCATCAACTGTAATGTTTTTAAGAGTTTCGTTTGTGATTGAATCAACGAACTTAACTTCAAAGGTCTTCCCGCAGGAGGAAAGGCAAAATGCACCAACTATTAAGAGTATTATCAAAAGTAAAAATACGTTTTTTTTCATAGCAACTTAATTTTACAACATGGTAACACTTTTACCAAATGTTCTTACCTAAAAGTTTTTACCCCGACCTTAGGGCAGATAGATGTAAGCGGACATTTTGAACACAATGGGCTTACAGGCTTACACACATTTTGACCAAAGGTAACAAGATACTGGTTTATCTTTTTCCAGTATTTTTTAGGTAAAATTTTTCTTAATTCTTCTTCTGTTTGCTCAGGAGTTTTTGTTTTAACCCAACCAAGTCTATTACTTATGCGATGCACATGGGTATCAACGCAGATTCCATATTCGTCAAAAGCCTCTGTAATTACAAGATTTGCGGTTTTTCTACCAACACCTTTAATCTTTAGAAGTTCATCAAGTGTGTTGGGCACTTTTCCTCCATACTCTTCTATGAGAACGTCTGCAATTCCTTTTAACTGCACTGCTTTTCTTCTGTAAAAACCAACTGGATAAATGAGTTTTTCAATCTCTTCTACACTCAATTTTTTAAGATCGTGTGGAGTTTTTACCACCTTAAATAGTCTAAGGGAAGCGCTTTCAGTGACGTTATCTTTTGTTCTTAAACTCAAAATAGTTCCTATGAGAATTTTAAAAGGATCTATTTTTTCTTTTTTAATTCTTGCAACAACGGGTTCAAGAAATGCTTCGGTGTATTTTGCGATGATTGGAATTACATAGTCAAAATCTTTTATCTTTTCCATATTTATTTAGTATACTACAATTTTATAAATTCTTTTGATTAGGTTGCTTAAAAATTTTCTGTTGTATTTTTGATGCCAAAATTAAAACCCTGTTAGGAGGAGCCCTTATTCACTGAGGGCATAGAAGGTAGTTTCTTAAGGCTTACTAATACTAAAAGAAGGAAGAAGAACACTGAAGATTCCTCCACACTTCCCTGTCACCTTGAATATTTCTTCTTTGTCATCCTGAGCGTTTTTCTTTGCCATTCTAAGTCCTTTCTTCCCGGTCATCCTGAGGAGCACACTTTCTCTGTCATCCTAAGCACGTTCGCTTTGCTCAGTGTAAACTTTTTAGCGAAGGATCTCATATTTGAGGGGATAAAAAGAACTCCGTCAGGGCTCCCACAAATAAGGGAAAAGGTGTAAAACGATGAGATTCTTCCTCGTTCACTACGTTCGCTCGTCAGAATGACGAAGGGGGATGAGATTCTTCCTCGGCAAAAGGACGCCTCGTCAGAATGACAACAGGGGCTTCGTCTCAGATGACCAAGAGGAGCCTCGTCTCCTCAAAATGATGACAACGGATGAGATTCCTCGCTACCGCTCGAAATGACGAAGGGGGCTTCGCCTCAGAATAACACCCACTACGTCATCCTGAGCACGTTCGCTTCGCTCAGTGTAAACTTAAGCGAAGGATCTCATCTTTTTCTTGCGACTTTGTAATTTTTATGAAATTTAAAAACAATTAATTGAGTTATAATATATTTGACGAGGATAGAACATTGACTTATGGATATTGAAAGCATTTTAAACTACACAATTTTTAATAACACGATAAAAGATTATTTAGAGTTTATATTGCTTTTTTTAGGTGTTAGCTTAATAATTTTTGCATTTTCTAAACTCCTTTTAAAGACTCTTTCAAAGGTGCAAAACAAAGAGAAGTTCGACATAAAAACGATCCTTTTTATTATAAAAAGACTAACCCCAATTTTCTACGTCTTTGCATTTTTACTGAGTGTTGAAAGTCTGAAATTAAACAACTATAAAACTATACTGCATGTAATAGAAAAGGGAATACTTTCAATATCAATTATTTATGTATTTATTCTTCTTGTTGATGTTGTACGCATGGAGATTTTTGCACGATCAAAACTCGTAGATGGTGAGAAAAACACATTAAATATCATTTTTGTTTCAATAAAAATTTTAATTATCCTTTTCGGGTCAATTTTTGTTATAAAAAATTTTATCCCAACTTTTGAAATAAGCTCATTACTTGCGAGTGTTGGAGTTTCGGGCATTATAATCGGCTTAGCATTACAGAAAACCTTACAGGATATTTTTAACTATATTTCACTTGTGCTTGACAAACCATACGTTGAAGGAGACTATATCTTGTTTGATCAATACCAAGGAACGGTGAAAAAAATCGGAATAAGAAGCACACGTCTTGAAAGCCTATCTGGAGAAGAAATAAGCGTGCCAAACTCAGTTATTACAAGTGTCATTATTAAAAATTACTCAAGGTTAACAACAAGGAGAGTTCAAATACTAATTCATGTTCCTTTTGAGACTGACAAGGATAAACTTAAAGAAATACCTTCTATTTTAAAAGCTGCTGTTGAAAGTGTTGAACAAACAGTTTTTGCCTTTGCAAGATTTTCAAACATTTCCGATTACAGTTTTGATTATACTTTAGCTTACTACATAAACGAAATTGACTATAATAGATATATGGAGCTTTTAGAAAAGGTAAATTTAGCGATAGTTGAAAAATTAAGGGAATTTGGAGTTTTTATTACCTATCCTATAGAGGTAGTAAAGTTAGATAATATAAATAAAAAATAAAGGAGGAACTATGAAGAAGATTAATTTGAGTAGCGCAAAAACGCTTGGTATTATTGGTTTTATAATTCTTTTACTATTACCATTTTTCTTTAAAAGATACATGTCTACTTTTATTGTCTCATTAGCTTATTATGTTCTTGTTCTTTTGGCGCTGAATGATATTTCTTCCAAATTAGATAAAAAAGAGATATTCTCAAACTTTCTAACAGCTTCCCTTATATCGGTTTTAGGTGGAGTTGTTGCTATTATCATTGCTATTTTAGGTGGAATATCTTTCCTTGCCTTCTCGTTAAGAGGGCTTGCAGGCTTATTATCAGCATCCGTAATCCTTTATCTTTTACTAATTTATGCAATAGCAGTTATCAGTGCTTATTTTGTAAAAAAGAGTTTTAAAGACTTAGGCGAAGTTTTAAATAACAGTTATTTTAAAACTGGAAGTGACCTTTACTTTATTGGTGCTATCCTACTTATCGTAGTTGTTGGTTTCTTAATTATGTATATCGGTGAAATCTTCTTTCTTATAGGATTTTTGACAATGCAAGATGAGATAGAAATCGAAGAACATACACCTCAAGAATTAGTTTAGTAATTACTTTTATTGTAAGTTTTTGATCCAATTATTTTTGTTTTTAAAGATATGCTTATTGTAGATGGTATTTATTATTCTATTCAAGGTAAAACTATCCTCAATGAGGTGAGTTTTACTTTAGATAGAGAAAAAAAGGTAATAGTTGGAGAAAACGGCTCTGGTAAAACTACTCTTCTTGAGATAATAGTTGGTAATAAAGAGCAAGACAAAGGCTCAGTTTTTGTGAATGGTAAAATTGCCTATGTGCCTCAAGAAATTAAAGCAACCAATAGAACTGGCTTAGAGATCATTGAAGAAGGAATAAAGCAAATTAAAGATATTGAAAGAAAAATAGAAGTTACCCACAATCTTACAGAACCAGATGAAATTTCAGATATTGTTGAAGAGTTTGAAAAACTTGGAGGTTACGCCTACAAAAGCGAAATAACAAAACTTTTAAGTGCATTTGACTTGGATGAAGAAACTGTCAAAAAAAGTATTTCAAATATGAGTGGTGGCGAAAGGACAAAGTGTCTTTTAATAGGTGCGATTTTGTCAAAACCTGACATATTAATACTTGATGAACCGACAAACAATCTTAGCATAGAAACCATCGAAAAACTTGAAACGTATCTAAAAAGTTTTAAAGGTGGAGTGCTTATTGTCTCTCACGACAAAGTTTTAATAAATAAATTAGCAAACTCAATTCTTTATCTTGAAAATGGCAAACTCAAAGAATATCCAGGTAATTACGATAACTTTATGAAAATAAAAACAATCGAAGATGAGACGAAAAGAAAAGAGTTAGAGAAACTTAAACTCTACATTGAAAAAGAGAGGAAATTCATCGAAAAATTTAGATACGGCACTCGGTCAAGTCAAGCGTTAGCAAGAGAAAAACAAATTGAAAAATTAAAACTGCCCGAAACTACATATAACAAAACCATCTCAATTAACATTGAAAGTGGTGATATAGGAAGTGAGAAAGTCTGTGAATTAAGAAATATCTCAAAAGAGTTCGACGGTAAAATTATCCTAAAGGATATCAATTTAAAAATAATGAGGGGCGAGCGTATTGCTCTTATTGGGAAAAATGGCTCTGGAAAAACAACACTTCTTCAAATAATAACAGGCTTTACTCAACCTACCTCTGGTTTTGTTTATTTAGGTCCAAGC
>JAINCR010000068.1 GCA_036574215.1 Caldisericaceae bacterium | reverse complement strand
GCAGGAAGCTTTGGAGTTGCAGGTGCGTTTGCGTTCTACCCAAACAAACAAGTGACTACTGGTGAAGGAGGAGTTATTCTGACAGATGATGAAAACATCTACAAACTTTCAAGGAGTATGCGAAACCAAGGAAGAGGAGAAGATGAAAGCTGGCTTTATCATACTCGCCTTGGCTATAACTATAGGATTTCAGATGTAAACTGTGCGTTGGGAATTTCTCAACTTAATAGACTTAATAAAATTATAGAATTAAGAGATGCTGTTGCCAAAATGTATTCTAAAAAACTTTCAGAGGTAGAAGAAGTAATAACTCCATATATAAGTCCTAATACAACAAAAATGAGTTGGTTTGTTTATGTAATTAGGCTTCAAGATGATTTCGACGAAAATAAAAGAAATATTATCATTGATAAACTTGAAAAAAGAGGTATTCAAACTCGGAACTATTTCGAAGCAATTCACCTTCAACCTTTTTATGTAGAGCAATTTGGCTATAAAAAAGGGGATTTTCCTATTACCGAATTTGTTTCTGAGCGAACGATTGCTTTGCCTTTTTATACAACTCTTACCGAAGAAGAAGTTGACTATGTTGTTAAGAATTTAAAAGAAGTTATTTTTGAGGTTAAGAAACTTTGAGAAAGTTGTTTGAAAAAATCTTAAGAAATAAATTGACTATTACAATTACTTTTGCTAAGCTTATTATAGATGTATTCTTATACAATGTTGCAACGGTTTTATCTATCTTACTTAGGTTTGATTTTATTCTTAAAACAAACTTTATTCATATAGATGACCTACCTGGGATAGTTGAAAACATCGTATTTATTGCCTTTGAAATTATTTTTCAGTTGCCATTGCATAGCTTCGAGTTTACAAGTGTTAAAGAGATATCTGATATTTTAGTTGCAGTGTTTCTTACTAAAGCAGTCTCTTATCCGATATTCTATCTATTAAGAAAAAACATAAGTTTTTCAAGAGGTGCTTATCTTGCTTCATTTATGATTGCTTTTTTGTTAATTGCAGGGGTTCGCATTCTTTATAGGTTGCTTTATGAATTTAGAAATACAAAAAGCGCAGCACTTTCTAAGAGAAAAAAGAATGTTCTTATCATTGGTGCAGGAGATGCAGGTGAAAAACTTTTAAGAGAGATTCTTTCACATCCTCAACTTAATTATAATGTCGTTGGATTTCTTGATGATGATCCTTCGAGAAAAAGATTAAGAATCCACGGTTTTCAGGTATTAGGTAGTGTTGCAAGATTGCCTTATATCATAAAAGAATATGGTGTTGATGTTGTTATATACGCTATTCCATCTGCTCCAAGAGAGCATCTGCAGAAAGTAGTTGCTCTTGCATCTTCTTCAACTGCTGAAATTAAAACTCTTCCTGCAATTTGGGAAATAGTTTCAGGAAGAGTGCGTATAGAAGATATTAAAAATGTTGAGCTTGAAGATTTGCTCTCTAGGGCGTCCATTAAAATGGATAATTCCATAGTAGAAAATTATATCAAAGGAAAAACAGTCCTTATAACTGGTGCAGGCGGTTCAATTGGCTCAGAGATTGCACGACAAGTTGTTAATTTTAAACCTAAAAAGGTGATTCTTTTAGGAAGAGGAGAAAATAGGATTTTTGACATCGAAATAGACCTTTTAGAAAAGAAGCACTTCTATGAAGTAGTTCCTGTTATTTGTGATATAAGAAATAGAGAAAAGGTATTTAAAGTATTTGAGACTTACAAACCAGAGATTGTTTTCCATGCAGCGGCGCATAAACACGTGCCTCTTATGGAGAAAAATCCCGATGAAGCAATATTAAACAATGTTTTTGGAACTAAAAATCTCCTTGATGCGTCTTTGAAATTTAAAGTCGAAAGGTTCATAAATATCTCCACAGATAAGGCAGTGAATCCTATAAACATCATGGGGGCTTCAAAGAAGATTACAGAAATGCTACTTCAGTATTATGCAAATAATGGGAGTAAAACAAAATTTGCAAGTGTTAGATTTGGTAATGTGCTTGGAAGTAAAGGAAGTGTTTTAGAGGTTTTTAAGAAACAAATGAAGGAAACAGGAGTATTAACAATAACAGACCCACAAATGGAAAGATATTTTATGCTCATTCCTGAAGCAGTGCAACTTGTCCTTCAATCGGCTTCTATGGGTGAAAATGGAGAAATTTTCGTTTTAAAGATGGGAGAGCCTGTTAATATTTTGAATTTTGCAAAGCATTTTGTAAAACTTTCTGGTTTTGAGGTAGGAAAGGATATTCACATTAAGATTATTGGTAATCGTGGTGGAGAGAAGATAAAAGAAGAACTCTGGAGTGAGAAGGAGAATGTTTTAAAAACTCAAAATCCCTATATCTTAAAGGTTGTTAGTAATGAAAATCTATTAGATAAGGAAGATTTTTTTGCTAAACTTGGTAAGCTTGAAAATGCCGCGTTGAGTTTTAATGTAGAAGAAATTAACTCTGTCCTTAAAGAAATAATCCCAGAGTACAAAGATTAGTTTCTTTTTATGTTTTTGCTAGGGATTTTTTCTTTCTTCGTTATCCTAAGCCGTTTTTCTTCTCATCCTAAGGAGATTGTTTGCTTTACTTAGTATAGACTCCTTAAGGGTTTCATAATTTTAGAGAGTAAACCGCCTTAAAATCATCTTGAATATTTAACAGCATAAAAAAAGAGGAGATTCTTCGTCGGAAAAAAGATGCCTCCTCAGAATGACTCTGTGGGGCTTCACCTAAGAATAACACTAAGGGAAACACCCTCTTAATACTCCCACGAAAAACGTTAACAGAGGAGATTCCTCGCTTCGCTCGGAATGTACCGTGTTGTGTCAATACCTTTTAAGAGGAATTTTTAAAATTTTTGCATAATTCTTTTTAGTCCTTTAGTAATCAGTAATTCTTAGTTGTTTATCCTGTATAAGTGGAAGATCATAGAAAGAGTTTGTATATACATGCTCATCTCTTTTTGTATTCTGTGTAGTAGATGTATCTTTCTTTTCTAAACT
>JAINCR010000067.1 GCA_036574215.1 Caldisericaceae bacterium | reverse complement strand
CATAAACTTCTCTTGTTCTTGGACCATCAAACTCCATAAAAAATATACCCTGGTATGTGCCTAAAGCAAGTGTGCCGTTTTGGATAATTACAGTCCGTGATGAGCCAATTATTGAAGCTTTTATATGTGCATGCGAATTACCTTCAACATGTAAATACCGACCATGTTTAGGTATTAAATTAGATAATAAATTTACAATATCCTCTTTAACACTTGGATCCCAACTTTCGTTAATTGTTATAGCTGCAGTTGTATGTGGCACATAAACAACACAAATACCAAAATCAACCTTTGAATTTACAACTACTTTTTTAACTAAATCTGTTATGTCAACCATTTCCTCTTGTTTCTTTGTTTTTAAGATTATTTTTTCCATAAAATCTCCTTAAAAATTAAAATAAAAAAGCCTCCCAATAGGGAGGCAAAAATTTAATGAATGCAAAATTATTCAGACCTTGCACCGAGTTCTTTATCAAGCATATAAAGCATTTGTCCGTTTTCACCAATTAGTTTGATTTTTTCGACAATCAAATAGGTGTTAGCTTCTTCCTCTATCTGCTCATCAATAAACCAGTTGAGCATGTTCTGGGTAGCAAAATCATCTTTTTCAATGGCAAGTTTTAACAAACCTTCAATAGAGTTCGTAATAAACCTTTCATGTTCGTATGCATCGGAAAAAGCCTCTAAAGCTGAATTCCATTCTAACTTTGGCTCTGGAATAGACTTTAAAATTACTCTTCCACCTCTTTCGTTAAGGTAAGAAATTAATTTTTCTGCATGTTTTATTTCTTCTTTATACTGGATATAAAACCAACGGCCAAAACCTTTAAGGTTTCTTTTTTCAAAATACTGTCCCATTGAAAGATATAAATATGCAGAATAGAATTCTTTATTTATTTGTTCGTTAATTACATTAACTAAACTTTCGTCAATCATTTCTCCTCCTAAATGAGCTTTTTAACCCAAAGCCCGTGCTTATTACAATAGGCTCTCACCTCTTGAATTTTCTCAATACCCCAACCAATATGGGCTTGTGGAGGATCCCCTGGCTTCAAAGGAACTCTAACAACTTTCCCATCTTTGTTATAAACCTCAATCCATTCAATAAAATGGTCTTCTTCCATTGGGTGAGGGACCGATCCAACTTTTATCATAGTGCCTTTTTCTAAACTCTCTAATACTGGGATATGCTTCTCTTGTCCTGCTTCGCCTTCGCTAAACTTCTCTCCGATTTTTACCATAGGTTGTCCGCAACACACAAGGGTACCTTTTCCTTCATGTAATATTTCTACGATATTTCCACAAATCTCACATTTATAGATTTCAAATTTTTGAGTCATGATAACCTTCCTTAAATTTGCACAGCTTCGCTTTCCCACAAGCCGTGGATATTACAATACGACAATGCAAACAATTGCCCTTTCTTTGTAAGTTTTGCGGTAAAAGTTACATCGGGTTCAGAATAAACACTTCCTGTGTTTGGACCTTCGGTTGATTCTCCATGCGTTTCAAAAGAAAATCTACCAATTAAATAGGGATATTTTCCTTCATCTGGTTTAAAATAAACCTCAATAAAAGATATATGGTGCTCTGTAGTATTAGGATGTGGGATCTCCTTGCCAACACTTACCCTTATTTTCATCTTCTCACCTTGCTCAAGAATTTCTATAACAGGTACATGTTTCTCTTTAACAAAATCACTTGTTTGAATTAAATCTCTTAAAGCCATAAAAACCTCCTTGTTTATAATAATTTTAATTTACAAGAAATTATACCACAATATTTATAAAATTCCAATAGACTTATGCGCTTGGTAAATTTTTTCGGCAAGTTCTTTAACTTTTTCTATATCACTTGCTTTAGGTATGCCTTTAAACTCAAACTCAAAAAGAGTATCTGCCTTTAAATTCTTTAGATGGTCTCTAAGCCACTTAATGGTTACACCACCCCATCCAAAAGAAGTAATAAAACCAGCAAATCTGAGCTTTGGCTTTATGGCATTAACAACATAGGCTGCATTTGCACCTAATGGATGCGGACCAGTTAAAAAAGTTGGTATTGCAAATACAGCAGTTGCTGCATCTACAGCATTAATTGCGATTTTCCCAATGTCTGCAGAAAACAGATTAAAAGGCAAAACCTCAACACCATATTCAACTAATCTGTTATAAAGCTCGTTAACAATGATTTTTGTGCTACCGTGCATAGATACATAAAGAATTAAAACCTTGTTTTTTACAGAAGGAGAAATCCATTCCTTATAGGCATTGATTATAAAACTTGGCTTGTTCCAAATAGGACCATGACTTGGTGCAATCATTTCAATGTCAAAATTTTCAATTTTCTCGATATTTGTTTTTATAAAATTTCTAAAAGGCATCATTATTTCAGCATAGTATAGTTTTGCATTCTCTAATACAAGTTCACTGGTATCAGCAAAAAGTCTTGAAGTTGCATAATGCGAACCAAAGAAATCACAACTAAAAAGTATTTTGTCTTCTTTAAGATAAGCACTCATCGTTTCTGGCCAGTGAACCCAAGGAGTTAAAAGAAATTTAAGCGTTTTTCCACCAAGATCTAATTCTTCACCATCACTTACAACAATAAATTTTTCCTCAGGAATATTCAAGTGTTCTATGAGAAGTTCTTTACATTTTTCATTTGTAACTACTTTTGCCTCACCAAAGATTTCAAGAACTTTTGGAATGTTTCCTGAATGATCTTGCTCGGCGTGTAAAGAGACAACATAATCAATTTTTAACCCATCAAACTTTCTTAAATTATTGATAAACACTTCCGTTAAATATGGATCAACAGTATCAATAAGAGCAGTCTTCTTCTCACCAAAAACAAGATAAGAGTTGTAGCTTGTGCCATTTGGAAGTGTAACAATTTCATCAAAATGGGTTCTGTCCCAATGGCTTACTCCAACGGAAAAGATGTTTTCTTTTACTTTTCTTACGCTCATAAAAACCTCCTTAATATAATTATACCATAATTATTACTTTTTACGTAATAATTATGTGGAGGTTTCTATCTTATGCAGTGAAAATTGTGTTTTTAAAAACCCTATTAAGAATGTAATAATACCAATAACAAATCCAATAGAGCTTTCTATTATTTGGCCGATATCCCGTGTAATATAAGGAGCGCTTTCTTTTATGATTTTCCCTGCTTCATCCATTTCTGGAGGGGGATACACTACATGGTAAAACCCGTTTGCAATACCAGCCAAACTTGAGCTAAAAATGATAATGCCTATATAAGCAATGGAATAGAAAAATATCGATTCAAAGAAACCCAAATTTGATTCATATAAAATATTCTCGGTTTTTCCTAAACGCTTTTCTTTTACGATAAGATACCAATGTGTTAAAAACAACAGCAAACCGATAACTATAAAAACAACACTTCTTATAAAGTCTTGTTTCAAATAAATATCTGGATACATTCCCATATTGTAATCTTTTGAAGGAAAATAAATTGTAATAATATAATGCACAAGACTTATTACAGACACAAGAAACATTACAATTCCAGTAAGACTAACACCAAAAAGATAGATGTTTCTTACTACCTCCACTTTATTTTTCATTCCTAACCTCCTTTTTTAGAAATTATACTGCAAAAACAAAAAAAGAGGCTCTCGCCTCTTTTAAACAAATTTACCCCTTAATAGCTCCTCTTGAGATTCCTTCAATAAATTGTGTTTGGAAAATTAAGAAAAGAATTAAAACAGGAAAAGTAGCCATAGTTGCAGCGGCAGCAAGAAGTTGCCAGTTTGTGCCTTCTGCTCCAATAAAAGAATACAACGCAACTTCTAAAGGCATAAAATTTGGATTAGTATTTACAATTAATGGCCATAAGAATGCATTCCATGAACCCAAAAAAACAAAAAGCGCAAAAGCAAAAAGCGTTGGTCTTACGATTGGAAGCGCAATATTAAAATAAAATCGCCCAATACTACAACCATCGATCTGTGCTGCTTCCCATAGTTCGTTAGGTAATTGTCTAAAGGCTTGGCGAGTTAAGAAGATACCAAAAACACTCGCTCCAAATGGTATGATTAGTGCTTGGTAGGAATTTAACCACCCCAACCTAAAAAGTGTAAGATAATTAGGTATCAACATGAGTTCCCCAGGTATCATCATGATGCCAAGTATCACCATAAATATTTGATTTCTTAACGGAAATTTTAGCTTGGCAAAAGCAAAGCCTGCAAGAGATGAATTAAACAAAGAAAGCAGTGTTGTTGAAGTAGCAACAAAAAGAGTGTTTAGAATATAACGTGTCCAAGATACTCCTTGTGGATTTGCATTCCACATATCGACATAATTTTTAAAATTAAAATCTGGCCAAAGTTTTGGTGGAAAAATAAATAGATTTTCAGGCTTGCTAAGAGATGTAACAATCATCCAGTAAAATGGAAAAACCATAATTAGCGTAACTAAACTGAGTATAAAATATGTAAAAAAATTAGATTTTTTAAGATTGATTTTCACGTTACTCTCCCTCCGATCCTTCAGCATAGAATACTTTTTTCCCAGTCACTCTAAACTGGATAATGGTAATTAAAAATATAATTCCAAAAAGAACCACTGCAATAGAACTTGCAAAACCTGATCTCCAATATTGGAATGCCTCTCGGTAAAGCATATAACCAATTGTAGTTGTCGAGTTGTAAGGACCACCCTGTGTTAAAACAAGAACTGGTGTAAACATCCTAAAAGAACCAATTAGAGAAATAATAAAAATGTAAAATGTTATAGGCGATAGTAATGGCCAAGTGATGTGCCAAAAAACTCCTCTTGCATTTGCTCCATCGATTTGTGCTGCTTCTTGCAACTCCTTTGAAACAGACGTAAGTCCTGCCATAAAAAGAATTGTAGAATAACCAAGCTCATGCCAGACTGTGTAGATAACTATGGCAAAAAGAGCGCTTGGAAAACCGATTAACCACTGTGATGGAGGAAGATGAAGTAGTTTTAGAAAAGAGTTTAAAATACCATAATCAGGGTGAAAAATCCATTCCCAGACGATTGAAGTAGCAACAAGTGGAGTAACATAAGCAACAAAAATACCGAGTCTAAAGAAGCCCCTAAATTTGATAGGTTTCATAAGGAGTGTGGCAAGGAAAAGAGAAATCGACATAGTAATTGGAACCTGTAATACCACATATTCAACGGTAACCAAAGCTGCATGCCAAAAGTCATTTGCGTAAGGTGGTTTAAAAAGAAGATCAATGTAGTTTTGTAAGCCTATGAAAGTTTTACCACCAATCATACTCCAATCAAACAGGGAAAGGTAAAAAACATAAAAGGTGGGAAAAATTGCGAATACACCAAGGATTATTAAAGCTGGTGTAATAAAACCATAACCCGTTAGGTATTCAAGCACTCTTCTTCTTTTTTTTAAACCTGAGACTATTTTTGCTTCTTCCATACATTACTCCTTTCCTGAGAAAATTGTAACATAAACTACCTATTATGCAAACACTAAGGTGAATAAGAATGACTTAAATCCCAATCCCATATCATTTTAAGTTCATTAATAACTTCACTATCGTAGGTAAATAAGGCTACTTCTCTTTCATTGTCAAAAGATGGTGTGGTAAAATTGTTAGAACCAATATACGCAAAAGAATCATCAACTATAAAAGCCTTTGCGTGAATATAAGGGTTTGGTAAAGCAAGCACAGAATCACCTAAATATTCCTTTGTGCTTGAAGCATACGAAACAGGCATAAGGATCTTTACATCTACCCCTTGTTTTTTAAGGTCTTGGAGTAGTTTAACAATCTCTGGATCTGAGATGCTCTGTTCCCAAATTTTGACACTTTTTTTAGCACTCTTTAAGGCATTCTCTACCTTTACTCTTGAATCAATAGGGCTTACCAAAACATTTGGATTCGTATTTTGGAAATGGAGTCGTTCAAAATCTGCATAAAAAAGGTTTCTTAAAACTTGTGCATTTTCGGTGTTATATGTTATTAATCCAAACTCTCTATTTTTGGAAAAACTGGAATATGTAAAATTTCCAGTTAAAACAATGGCAATCGCTCCATCAATTACAATGTATTTTGCATGAGTTAAGAAAAAGTCTTCTTTTGCCCATCTTACCTCAATTCCGTATTTTCTTAGCATATCTCTTATATCAAAATTCTGTGTTTCAGATAGATACGGAGCTTCTTCAAGCATAACTTTAATTTTAACTCCTTTTTTTGCAATATTAATTAAAGTAGGAATAAAGTCAAAATCTGTCCAACCGTATATATTGATAAGAAGTTCCTCTTTTGCCTTCATAAATTCATTTAAAAGAACCGTTTTTGAAGAAAATGTTTGAGATATAAGAACTTCATTTGGCTCATATGAAAGTATCACTATATTAGGAAGAAAAGTAATTAAAAAAATCAACGTAAAAAGTAAAACTCTCTTAATGTTTTTCATGCTATCCTCCTAAGGTAATTGTTACCTTACGGGTTGAATTGTCCCATTCCACATTTGCTCCAAAAGTTTCGGAAATAAACCTTAAAGGCACAAAAGTTCTATTATTTGTAATTTCTGGAACAACTTTAGGGTTATCCTTATCAATAGGGACAGGAACACCATTTACAGTAGCGGTAGGTTTACCAATTGTTAAAATAATGGTTTTATTAGCGTATACAATTTTTACCTCTCTTTTTAAAGAGTCCCAAGAAACATCCGCACCAAAACTTTCCGAAATAAATCTTATAGGCACCAAAGTCCTAGAGTTTTTAATGTATGGCGCTACATCAATTGTTTTAAGTTTTCCGTTAACATAGACATCTTTACTTCCAATTTGAAGGACTATTTCTGTTTTAAAAGTGTATCTAAAAACTCCTCCAGATGAAGTTGTTGCAAAAATACTTCCAGTATTCCCATAGTAAAAATCAGGAGATAAATAAACGCTCACAACATACCTATTTGTCATTCCATAACCAATATCATTAAAACTGATACCTCTATTGTGAGAAATAAAAATACTACCGTAGGTTGTAGAAGATGGTCCCCACGCGCCAACTAAAAGACACCCATCTAAAGCGTAGTTTGGAGATATTGCAACACCATCTGCCCACAAACCTAAATCAATGCCTCTTGTAAAAGAATTTCCTTTATCAAATGATGCATATTCACCTGAAGCGGTGCCAACAAAGATAAAACCGTCATTAATAAAATTTGGTGAAATATCGAAGCCAGTGATACTCATACCCCAGAAAGCATTATTAGCGATTTCTTTAAATGTTTTGCCATAATCAGAAGATCTGTACAAATTACCACCATTGGTTGCAACGAATAGATAATTTCCATTACCTTTTATAAAATTAATACTTACATCGTACGGATAAATATCTTTTATTTTTGAAAGTCTACTAAAATCTAAATCTGTAACATACAATCCTGTATCTTTAGTACCAATGAATAATTGACCATTATATTCGTAGATTACTGAAACTGAATTATTTTTAAGAATATCCATATTTGAGAAAGTCTTCCCTTTATCTTTTGAGACCAACAAACCCGAACCAATAGTCCCCACCACAATGTTGCCATTTGACAACTCTTTTACATCGAGTATCTGATAATTATCTAAATTACCAGTATTTGAAAAGCTTTTACCACCATCATAAGAGACATACAATCCATTTAAACTTGTTCCAAGGTAAACCGTTTTGTTTGAAGCATAGTTTAAAGAAAAACTTAAACAAGTTGTGTTAACATTTGTTATACCTTGATTTGCTATTGTAAATTCTGTCGATTGCCTATCAAATTTTATCACCCCATACTCATAAGAAGCAATAAAAATTGAATCTTGCGTAACATCAAATGAGATATTTGTTGAGTTAAAAGGCATTTTAAATGGTCTATACTCACCTTTTTCCTTTATGTATAAATTTTTATTTCTTGCAAGTGCATAGAGATTGTCAAAATCAACAACTAAAACGCCTATAATCTGCGCTGATGGTAAATCATTAACAAAATTCTCAAAATCCTTAGAAAGATAAACACCATCATACAATGTTGAAATACCAATAACATTTTCATTCACAGAAATATCTGTAATAGGAGATTTTGCACTAAATATCAACTTTTTATCATCTGCACCAATCTTAAAAACTTTACCGTATTCTGTGCCAACAAAATAGTTGTCATTATAAGAGAAAATGGCGGTAATATAATCTGAAGTAAATTTTGAAATCGTAACCCATCTACCATTACCTTTTGTGTATTTCATTAGAAGATTTGTATTCACAACCTTGTCGTCTTGACGATTTTCATAAGAGAGCCCGACAGCAAGCAAAGTGCCAGTTTTAGGGTCAGTTGTAATCTGAGTAATGTATGTTGCATCAATACCCAATTGAAAAGTTTTAAAAGTCTTTCCAAAGTCATTTGTAACATATATTCCGTTCTTGGTTGCGATGAAAAGTTCTTTATTTGAAGAAAAGTCATTTGATAATGTAAAGTCATTTACACCTTCAAAAATATTATTGAACCCAACATCAAGATTTATGCTGCTAAAAGTATTTGCACCATCAAAAGATACATAAAACCCTTGGATACCTCCTGCAAAAAGCGTTTTATCAGAAGAAAAATTGGCAGATACAACAACTTTATCGATCTCTCCACCATATACACCAAAAGGTTTTTCCCACTTAGGTTCTGCCCCATTAATATCAACAGGGCTTTTAAAAAGAGGGAATACAATTAAGAGAACAACAAACAGCAGAATGAGTTTTCTCATAAGCGCCTCCTTCTTATCCAGTATGGCACACCATTTTACCAAAAAGATTTTTAAAATCAAAATTTATCATTGATTTAGTATCGACTTAATTTTTGCTAAAATTATATCCATTGCTATCTCATTTTTACCACCACGAGGTATAATTATATCTGCAAATTGTTTTGTAGGCTCAACAAATTGGATATGCATGGGCTTTACCGTGTCAAGGTATTGGTTGATTACTGATTTTAGCGTCCTACCTCTGTTAAGAACATCTCTTTCAATACGTCGAATAATTCTCACATCAGGATCTGTATCAACAAAAATCTTAATAGAAAAGAAATTTCTCAAATTATCATAATAAAATAGTAATATTCCCTCAACTATTATAATTGGTTTTGGATAGACATCTTCGTATTCTCCGGTTCTTGCATACTTCTCAAAAGAATAGATAGGCACTTTAACTGGAATACCGTGCTTTAAATCCTCAAGATGACTTTTTAATAAATCTACATCAAAAATAGAAGGATGATCATAATTTAACTTTTTTCTTTGTTCAAGTGATAAATCTGGAAAATCTTTATAGTAAGAATCCATAGAAATAATAGCTGTTTTATCTTTGCCAAGGGATTTTTGAATAATCTTTGCTACGGTTGTTTTTCCTGAACCAGTGCCTCCTGCAATTCCAATAAATGTAGACTTCATAGAATATTTATGCTTTTTGAACAACTAATTTAGTAATCGTTTTAAGAGTCTCAACAACGTTAATGCCTTTTGCTGCAATAGCTTCAAAATATTGGTATTTCTTATTTGGATTAAGATCTTGTTCTAACTCTTCTACTGTAAGAATGTTATCTAAATCACGCTTGTTATACTGCAAAACTATGGGAATGCTGTCAGGGTCTTCTCCAAAATCAATCAAATTTTCAAGCATATCTTTAAAACTCTCTATATTTTCTTCTCGTTTTTCCATTTGAGAATCCGCAACAAACACAATACCATCTGTTGCCCTTAGCACAGATTTTCTAGTTAATCTATAGATGTATTGCCCAGGCACAGTGTATAAACTCAATCTTATCGTAAAACCTTTTATACTACCAAGCTCCAATGGGAGGAAGTCAAAAAATAAAGTCCTCTCAGTTTCCGTTGCAATACTTGTAAAATCACCTTTAACTTTATCTGACAATCCAGAATAGATTTGTCTGAGGTTAGTTGTCTTACCACTCATAGCAGGCCCATAATAAACTATTTTAAAAGAGATCTCTTTTCTTGCGAAATTAATCGTGCTCATCTTTTCACCATAGAGAAATTCTAAAAAAGATCTTCTATATCTTTATTGATATCTTCATCCATTATTTTCTGGGTTTGGGTAAGGGCTCTTTTTTCTGCTTCTTCAATGACCGGCTTTGTAAAATTGCTTACTTTTTTAGCCCAAAACCTTATAGCACCAATAGGCAATCGATTATCGAAAATCATTGCAAGAAGAACATTTTGAGTTATTAGAGATATATGGATGTTAGTCTCCTGACCCTGGTGAAAAGTAATGGTAAATTCTTTCTCACCTAAAAGTCTTGCAAGCTCGTTAGTTGCAGAAAAAACACCAGCTGCAAGAGCAGAAATATTCTGCGCAACATCCGATGTAATATCTCCACTCTTTGCGAGGAGCTCTCCGCTTTTATTGAGAAGCACTATGTCTTTTGCTTCAGATTCTGAAAGATACTCCCCAAAAATTTCCTCTATATGCTTCAATTCCTCTTCGTTTAATACTATCTGGATTTTAGATAGTCTTCCTTCCATATTTAACCTCCTAAAGTCACTATGCCTTTATCTAAAAGTCCTTTTAGGACATTTAAAAACTCCAAATAACTAAGCGACATCATTTCCATTATAATCGAAATTGGTGTATTTTCTAATATGTATTTTAACATTTTTACCTCAAGTCTAGATAAATCAAAGCCTGTATCTTTTGAATTTGGCAATAATCTCGTATATTTTTTGATGAGTTTAATTATATGGAAATTCTCTTCTCTTAGACTGATACCGTTTGTAATAATTTCAAAAATGTCTTGTCTAATGGTTCTTGGTGGAAGAACAATATTTGTAATAAATTTGAAGTCACCGTTAATTTCAAGAAATACATCTATTATCGCCTTTTCCCCTATGGAAAAAGGACCGTTAGCATGAATGATTTCTCCATTTGAAAAATATATACCATAGACGCCCATTACACCGTCAATTTCTAATTTGCCAGATTTTTTAACTGTTGTGATACTCTGTATAATCTCTTCCAACTTAAAATCACTTAAGTTGCCCTGCAATGTCCATCAACTCCTTTGCTAAATAATACCAAATTTACAAATAAAAGCAAGTTTTTTTGTGATATAATGGAAAAGAATTTTAAAAATTTAAGGGGGTAAAAATGGAACTCAAGTATTCAACAAAAAACTTATGGGAAGTATTTAACCACAATGAAGTTTTCTTGTTTAGTGATTCTTACAAGGATTTTATAAGCAAAGCAAAAACCGAAAGAGAGGCAGTAAACTACTTACACAAAGAGGCAGAAGCAAAGGGATTTAAAGATTTGTTCCAAAATGAGATGGGGAATAAGGTTTTTGCAATAAATGATAACAAAAATATTCTGCTAATAAGAGAAGGAAGTGAAAGTGTAGAAAATGGACTGAATTTTATTTTTGCTCATATTGACTCACCAAGAATTGACATTAAACAAAACCCCATTTACGAAGGTGCAGATATTGTATTATTTAAGACACACTACTATGGCGGAATCAAAAAATACCAGTGGGTTACCATCCCTCTTGCACTCCACGGAGTGATAATCCTTAAAGATGGCACAAAACTTGAGCTAAACATTGGAGAAGAAGAAAATGACCCTATTTTTGTTATCTCAGATCTACTTCCACATCTTGCAAGAAAACAGATGGAGCAAAATGCAAGAGAAGTAATACAAGGCGAAGCACTTGATCCAATCATAGGAAGTATACCTGATAGTGAATCTGAAAAGGACAAATTTAAAATGAAAATCCTTAAAATTCTAAATGAAAAATACGGCATTGTGGAAGAGGATTTCATGAGCGCAGAACTCACCTTAGTTCCAGCAGAAAAAGCAAGAGATGTAGGTTTTGACAGAAGTGCAATAGCATCATATGGACACGACGATAGGATTTGTGCTTTTACAGCAGCGAAAGCCCTATTTGACGTAGAAAATCCAAAGAAAACAATTGCAGTAATGCTATTTGACAAAGAAGAAATTGGTAGTGACGGTATCACAGGCGCTCAATCAGACTTTTTAGACTATGCTATTGAAAAATACATGAGCATGACTGGAATTAAAAATGTTTCTGTAAGAGAAGCACTTCATAAATCTTATGGCATCTCTGCAGATGTTAACGCTGCGTTGGACCCTCTATACAGAGATGTTTTTGATGAACAGAACTCTGCAATTTTTGGTCATGGTGTAGTGATAACAAAATTTACTGGTTCGGGGGGTAAATACAGTGCATCTGATGCATCAGCAGAACTTGTTTTTAAAATAAGAAAACTTTTTAATGAAAACAATGTGCCTTTTCAAGTTGGTGAATTAGGAAAAGTAGATATAGGTGGTGGAGGAACTGTGGCAAAATTTATGGCAGAAAAAGGTATATCGATAATTGATATTGGACCTGCACTTCTTTCGATGCATGCACCATTTGAAATTGTTTCAAAAGTTGACCTTTATTCGACTTATATTGGATATAAGATTTTTCTTGAAAAGTTTGGATAAAAATTATTGGGAAGACACTTTTACTCTTTTTAGTATTCGGGGCATTGAAGGGCGCCCCTATTTTTAGTTATTTAAAAAGGTTGTAAGAAGGTATTTTATTGTTTTTTTGTTATCCGGAAGGGAGTTTTGAGGGGATATTCCGAAGTGTTATTCTTACAAGACGCAGTTTGCCTTTGGGCGTCATTCTGAACGAAGTGAAGAATCTCATCCGTTTGGTGTTTTTATTACTTAGAAGAAGTCTTGAGGGGGGTTTATACCCTCAAATGCAAGATCCTTCGCTAAAGTTTACACTGAGCGAAGCGAACGTGCTCCTCAGAATGACAGTGAAAAGAGTATCCTAATTTATCCATAAAAGTAAGATAAAAATTTGCAGTTAACTAATTAAACAGCCGCTATACAATATTAAGGAAAATCCAATATTCTATTTATAATCCTCTTTTTTTCTTTAACTCCATAAGTTGCGTAAGT
>JAINCR010000066.1 GCA_036574215.1 Caldisericaceae bacterium | reverse complement strand
TAAGTTTTTATTTACAGATTAATCTTTTACTTAGAGAGCTTAAGAAAATAAGTGAAGAAGAAAAAGCAAAAGCATCCAATCTAAAGTTGATAGTTGAGCTCATGACAGCTACAACTTTTACTGAAACAGTTGAAGAGTTTTTCTCAAAATTACTCTCTTTTACATTGTCTTTAGTAAGTGGAGGAGAAACTGGCTCTGTATGGTTACCTTACGATGGTGAAATGAAGTGTATTGCAGCAATTGGTTTTGATAAAGAAAAACTAAACAAAATCATAAAGGTTGATAGGAAAACCCATGAAGAGATGTCAAAAAAACAAAAGGTGAACCTTATAGATAGCATAGGTAAAAGAAACTTGGTAGATGAAATCGATGAAAATGTTATGAATACTAAACATACACTTGCTGGCACATTTTGGGTTGAAGGAGAGTATTATGGAAGTTTATTTGTAGATACAACACGATTGGATATCCCATTTAAAACCGAGGATTTTGAACTTTTGTATGCAGTTTCAAACTTTGGATCGCTATTTTTACAGACGCATAAACTATTTAAAGAGTTGAAAGATGAATTAGCTGTCGACTCATTAGCATTAAAGATTTCTAAAAGCGGTAATACCGAGGAAGAAGTAAGCAGTTTTTTAAGGAATGTGTATAAATTACTTACAGCATCACTTAAAGATGCTATTTATATGAAGCTACACATTACAGTCGAAGGGCAGTGCAAACAGATCTTTGTAGATAGTAATAAGGTTCTTCTACAAGATTGTATTGAAACAAATAGCGATTTTGATTTTAAAGCCATCCCCATTGTCTATGAAACACAAAACGCACAAATTGAAGTTGGGACTTTAAACCCGTTAGATAAAAACATAATTTCTCAAATAGAAGTTGCAATCTTACCAATTATTGAAAGATTTTTTGCAGTTAAAGAGATTAAAAAACTTTTTGCTGATGTTATGTTTGCTTTTGCAAAGGCAATTGACTCTAAAGATCCTTACACGAGATTACATAGTGAAAATGTTACAAAATATGCGTTTTTCTTTGGTAAATACTTAAACTTAGATATAGATAGTTTAAAAAAACTTGTATTTGCTTCAATCTTACATGATGTTGGCAAAATTGGGGTAAATGATGCCATCCTCTTAAAGAAAGAGCCGTTAGGAAAAGAGGATATGGATGAAATAAAAAAGCATCCTCTGAAAAGTTATGAGATAATTAGCACAATTGGTGCTTTAGATGAAGTTGCAAGAATTGTTCTCCACCATCATGAAAGATATGATGGAAAAGGCTATCCATACGGACTTAAAAATGGTGAAATTCCTTATTTATCAAGAATACTTTCAATAGTTGATGCCTTTGATGCAATGACAACAGATAGGCCATACAGAAAGGCAAGGAGTATAGATGAAGCAATGGAAGAAATTTTAAAAAACGGCGGTGCACAGTTTGATATGGAACTTGCAAAAAAGTTTTTTGAACTCAAGGATTCAATAAAAGAGGCCTTTACAACCGATTTTGATGAAATTCTTGCCTATATTTTAAAACTGATTAAACTTTAATACTATGCTTATAGGTGCGCTTAATAGATTTTCTTTGGTAGATTATCCTAACAAAACCTGTGCAATTATATTTACTATTGGGTGTAGTTTTCGTTGTCCTTACTGCCACAATAGGGAACTTGTGCTTGAAAATGAATTTCCAAAGCCTGTTAGTTTTGAAGAAATTGAAGAATTTTTAAAGAAAAGAGTAGGTTTACTTGATGCAGTTGAATTTACTGGGGGAGAACCGCTACTACATAAGGACTTAGTTTCCTACATAAAGAAAATTAAAGATATGGGTTTTCTTGTTAAAGTTGATACAAATGGTTCAATGCCTGAAAGATTAAAAGAAATTATCCCTTACACTGATTATATTGCAATGGATATAAAAGCGCCATTAGAAACATATACCGAAGCAACTCAAGTAGGCGTTGATATTAACAAAATAAAAGAGAGTATAAACTTGATTATGAATGAGGCTTATGATTACGAATTTAGGACCACAATTTTTAAAAACTTCTTTAAAACAGTTGAAAGTTTTATAAGTGTTGGCAATTTGATAAGAGGAGCAAAAGCATATTATTTGCAAAAGCCACACTTTGATAAGGTTTTAGACCCAAATTATAATTTTGAAACCTTTAAAGAAGAAGAAATTAGTGCGATAGTTAAACTCCTTAAGGAGTTTGTAAAAATCGTTGAAGTGAGGTAAATGAGTGTAATTTAGCTTTTCCTTTTTTGTCATTCACAAGTCACTACCACTGTGATCATTCTAAGGGCGTAACCTCCGTGGCATTTTAAGAGCATAAGCCCTTTTATGATTCTTTCAAGGCGAAGCCATTCCCTGGTGTCATTCCGCAATATTCTCCTTGACGAAGTCAAGTGGCGTAAGTCCCTCGTCATTCTGACGAGCGAATGTAGTGAGTAAGGAAGAATCTCAAATTCGAGGGGGTGGAATAATCCCCCTCGATGCTCCCCAAAAGGATGAGATCCTTCGTTTCACTCAGGATGACAAGGAAAAAAATACTCAGGTTGACAAGGTAAGGACAGAAGAGCCTTGAGGGGGTTTACCCCTTCAATTTAAAAAGAAACATTCCGTTAAACATAAAACCTTGATGAAAATTTCTTATTTGAATACTAAAATAATAATTAGAAGGAAGTGATTTATATGCTAATTAAAAATTATTTAAAGTTAAAAAATCCACAAGAAACAGTAGATAAAATTGTTTCTTTTATAGTTGATGAAATGAAACATTTCAATGCATCGGGAGTAATTTTTGGTCTAAGTGGTGGAATAGATTCTTCTCTTGTTGCTTATCTTTTAGCAAAAGCGCTCCCAAAAGAGAAGATCCAAGCTGTTTTTATGGGAGAAAGAGATTCAAATAAAGAGAGTTTAGAGCATGCAAGGTTAGTTTCTAGTAATCTTGGTATTAACCTTAAAGAAGTAAATATAACTTCAATACTTAAAAGGATGGGTGTTTATGCACTTGAACCAAGTCCTTTTTTAATTCCCAGATCTATACAGGAACGATATGCAAAGAGTAAGTACCTAAAATTTAATGAACCATACAATACAACATTTGTTAAATCCCTTAAAGGTGGTGAAGGCAATCCTTACATTATGAAGGCTAACGCCTTTTTGAGAGTTAAGCATAGATTAAGGGCAATTTTGCTTTATTTTTATGGGGAACAGAAAAATTTTATTGTTGCAGGTTGTTGTAATAAAACAGAAAAACTTACTGGTTATTTTGTCAAATATGGTGATGGAGCTTGCGATTTTGAACCAATTGCACACTTATACAAAACACAAGTGTATGAACTTGCAAAATATCTTCATGTGCCAGAAGTTATTATTTCAAAACCACCCTCTCCAGATCTTGCACCAGGTATCACAGATGAATTTGCTCTTCAAATTTCTTATGAAAAAATCGATACCATTCTCTATGCATTAGAGAATGATTTACTTACTGAACTTCATAAAGAAGGCATTTTAGATGAGGAAATTGAGTATGTAAAATTAATTAGAGATCTATCAAAACATATGAGGTCTTTACCTCATTTTTTAACATGAACGGCTTTTGCTAAAAATAGCAAGATACTTTGCAAACAATAAAAAAATGTTTGAAATTTTTCTAAATTTTGTTATAATTAATCTGGCTACGGGGGAGCTTTTTGAAGCTGAGAGGAGCAAAGTATTTGCTCGACCCCTGGAACCTGATCCGGGTAATGCCGGCGTAGGGAGATGGTGCAAGGTTTATTGCCTTGTGCCCTCCTAAATTTTAGGAGGTTTAAAAGTTTGAAAAAGTACCAAGGTATCTTCAAGACTGCACTACTTGTGTCTCTATTTCTACTTACTTTTACACCAAATAAATTTATTACCATATCAACTTTTCTTTTGCTTGTTGTCATCCTTTCACTTTTTGTCAAAGACTCACGCATACTTAAAATCCTTTCTTTTTTTATCTTTGTTTATCTATGGTATCTTGTAACGGATCGCCTTCTTTTTATTCCTTCCTATATACTGCCCTCACCTCTCAGGGTATTAAATATTATTATTTCTCAAAAAGATGTTATTATACCCAATCTCATCTCTACACTCAAAATAACTTTTTTTGGTTTTATACTTTCAATTTTGTTTGGCGTTTCTCTTGCCTTTTTGATGCATCTTATTAGACCCATTGAGGATCTTATTTACCCGATAGCTGTCATTTCTCAGTCTACTCCTACAATCGCAATTGCACCTCTTATTATACTTTGGTTTGGTTTTGGAAGTCTTCCTAAAATTGGAGTGGTTGTGTGGGCTACATTCTTTCCCATTACAGTGAATACACTTGTTGGACTAAAAAGTATCGATCAGGATATGGTTGATGTGCTTAAGGCAATTGGCGCAAAAACTTCTGATATCTTCAAATATGTTGTATTACCCCACACTCTTACGTACATTTTAACTGGTATTGAAATTTCGTCTCCCTATGCGATTTTAGGCACCCTAACTGCTGAGTGGATGGGCACTGATATAGGTATGGGTCTTTACATAAGACGATCTTTCTCTTCCTTTGAACTTGGACAGGTTTTTGCAGGGGCAATAATAATCATAGGCTTCAGCCTCATCACTTGGGGCATTGCGGTATCCCTCCGTAGAAGATTTACAAGATACTTAGGAGGTGAAAAATGAAGAAGTTAACGGTTTTTTTAGTAGTATTTATGCTTTTTTTAGTTTCAACTGGTTGTGCACCAAGAGAAACAAAACTTTCTAATGTAACTAATGTAATTCTTATGCTTGACTGGACACCAAACACAAACCATACAGGTATATACGTTGCCGTTGAAAAAGGTTACTTTTCTAAAAGGAATCTCAATGTGAAAATCATTCAGCCATCTGAAGTATGGCCAGAGAGTGCAGTATCCTCGGGTAAAGCTGATTTTGGTATCTCCTTCCAAGAGGGCTTAACGCGGTATGTGGTTAATGAGAATGCTCCACTTGTTGCAATTTCAGCAATACTTCAGCAGAGCACATCTGGACTTATATGGTTAAAAGAAAGCGGAATTAATTCACCCAAAGATTTTGCTAATAAGACTTATGGGGGTTGGGGTTCAACTTGGGAAAACACTATTGTAGATTATATTGCAGAACAAAACGGAGTAGATCCTAAAACAGTTAGAAAGGTAGAACTCGGAGTTTTTGATCAGATTACAGGACTTGAGAAGCATGTTTACGATTTTACTTGGATTTTTTATGGTTGGGAAGGAATTGATGCAAAAATAAGGAAATTGGATTTTACGTTTTACCCTTTAAAAGACTATATAGAAGGGTTTAACCACTACTCACCCATTTTTATTACAAGTAGAGATATGGTAGAAAACAAAAAAGATGTTGTAAGAGCTTTTGTTGAGGCAATTTCAGAAGGATATACATACGCAGCGAAAAACCCAGAAGAGGGAGCTACCATACTTCTTAAATATGCACCTGAACTCAATAAAGATCTTGTTATGGAATCTCAAAAATGGCTTTCACCTTATTATCTTAATGAAAATGGTTGTTTTGGCTATATGAAACCATCAGTATGGGAAAACTTCACCAATCTTATGGTAAAATTAAAAGTGATAAACTCTTTCCCTGAAAACTTAGATGAATTTTTTACAAACGAATTTTTACCATGTCAAAAGTAGAGGTTAAAGAAGTTAGCGTCAATTACGAAGGTTTTCTTGCAGTAGATAGGGTAAGTTTTTCACTTCCCTACGGTAAGCATCTTGCAATAATTGGTCCCTCAGGTTGCGGTAAAACTACACTTCTTAAGGCAATTGCAGGCCTTATGCCTTATGAAGGTGAAATTTTACGCCCTGAGGGGCCTGTAGGATATATGCCACAAAAAGGCGTGCTACTCCCATGGTTTTTCGTTCTTAAAAATCTTGAAATACCATTATTAATAAAGGGGTATTCTCCAAAAGAAGCAAAAGAAAGAATATACCCACTACTTGAACAATTTGGCTTAAAAGGTTTTGAAAACAGTTATCCTAAGGTGCTTTCGGGTGGTATGTACCAAAGAGCGTCTCTACTTAGAACTCTATTAACAGATTCAGAGCTTCTGCTTTTAGATGAACCCTTTGGTGCAGTGGATGCCCTAAACAGAAGAAAACTCTGGCTTTATCTTGAGGAAATGAGGTTAAAATTTTATTTTTCAACAATTATGGTGACTCATGATGTTGAAGAAGCGGTATTTCTTTCAGATGTGGTTATCATTATGCATGGTTATCCTGGAAAAGTGCAAGAAATTGTCAATGTGGATATTCCTCATCCAAGGACAATTGATACTTTAAAAGAGGCTACGTTTATTTCAATAGTAGAATATGTGCTTTCCCAAATAATCAATGAAAATAGTTAACTAAGTGATTTTGAATTTGAAGAATTTATAATTTGGCTTTGAGGTGCAATTCTTGTGCTTCCCTTTTTGTATATTACCTCTGAACCGTGGTTAATAATACGTGAGGCTTCAAGTAGTTCATAAAAAGATAAGGGCTCAGAAACTTTTAAAGCAGGCGCTCTTACAATGGTATTTATATGTATTTTATCAGGTCTAATCAAAGAAAGGGCGTTGTAAAGATTTAGATAATTTTCAATGGTATTGTTGATTCCTTTTACTAATAAGACTTCTATCCAGAGTTCATTTTTAAAGACTTTTCTAAAATCAACAATGCCTTTAATGACATCTTCAACTTTTACTTTAGGAGGGCTTAGATTGATTTTTCTATAAGTGGTATCATCTGCTGCATTTAATGTAAATTTAACTATATCTGCCTCTAATAAGTCCGCTTTTACATCTTCTTGGGTTATAAGGGAACCATTCGATAAAACTGCAACAGGTATGGTTGTTATCTTTTTAAGTTCTCTTATTATGTAGCCAAGTTTTATGTTAAGAGTTGGTTCACCTAAACCTGAAAAGGTAATATGGTCGATTTTGTTTGTGTTGTTTGATAAAAAGTCTTTAAGTTCATTTAAGATATCATCTGCATTTATGTATTCTTTTCTTTGTAAGGTTTGAAGTGTAGTAAATCCAATCTCACAATAAATACAATTAAAACTACATACTTTATGAGGTATTGTAGTTACCCCCAAGGAGACTCCCAACCTCCTTGAAATAATAGGCCCATAAATATATTTGTATGCCAATTCTTATTCCCTCTATTTATTATTCAAACGATTTGAATTTTATACAAATTTTTAATCTTGTCAAGAGGTTGAATTACCTTATCAATAGAGGATAGGTTGTTGAAGGATCAATGGGTTAAATTTGTTCCTTTTTAATTTTTCCCGTTTTTAAGAGAATTTAAAAACTTACTTCGTATCACCTCCTCAATGAGAAGACTTCTTAGAAATCTTCTTTATGTAGACATATGCAAGTATGCCTGAAAAAATAAGAGGCATTTCAAAGTAGGGGAAAGCCAATATAAACATACTAATTAAGCCTTCAAATAGAAACAGAGGAAAAAGTAATATTGTTCCACCTGTTATAATGAGATAAAAGAAGAAAAGAGAGACAACTTATTTTACTCTCTTCCGTCAATACTTTTAAGAAGATTTTTTAGTTTTTTCTAAAAATACATTTCTGCTATATGCAAAATTTCTTTTCATCATGTATTAGATACGTAAACTTATAAAAAAGTTCTATAATTTTTCACTGAACTAATAGAAACGAAAGTAGTATCATCCATCTTCAACACTTTAGTTTACCTCAATTGTTAGATTTTTAGGGACGTTAACCTTTATAGTAGGCCAGCTGGGCTGAGAAAAAGAATAAGTTGTATGAGCTGGATGTTTTTCCCATTCTGGATTTTTAACCTCTCTTTGAGCGTGGAGTTTAAGCTCGATATTATTTATAATCGTTCTTGAACTCATATCTTTAGGACTTTCTACCACAATACCAAAGTATATATATCTTTTTTTGAAAGGTCCCCATTGTTCCTGGCGAGGTATGGCAGGTTCTAAAATAATTACACTAAAATCATCTCTTAATTGTTTAAAAGTTTCTTTTCCAAATTGAAATGAAAAAGGTAAGAGGGGACGAACAGATACTGTATAGAAAAGAATAAGATATTTCTTTTGTGGATTAAAATTCCACTTACCTTTCTTCAGCCAAAAATTAAGTCTCTCAGTATCGTTAGTTAAATCATGGACTTTTACACTTTCAACCTTAGCTTCGCAAGGAAAAAGATACAATAATCCAAGCAAGATTAAGAAGATAATAATAACAAAAATAAAGGCCCTTTTAAGCATTTTGTACCTCCTCTGTGTTAGTGGAAATGCAAAAGGTAAAAGTGGTCAATAATGCTATGACCATTAATTATTGACTGTAAGGAATGGTCAACACAATCATAACCATTAGGGCCAGAGTGATAAGTCAAATATGTTTCTCCATTTTGTTTTTTGGTTACTATTAGTGAATGCCATTTACTCCCACCAGTTTCGAGTTGGATAACATCACCTGGAACAGCAGAAGCTCTCAGAGAATTAATTTGACTTATTCCAAATACTGAAGAGGTGGCGTTATTTTTGTACTGGCTTTGATATGTATAGAAATCTCCTACAATAGACCAAGAAGTAGACCATGCCCATCTTGATTGTAAGCACCACCATTGTGCTCTGTTTACATACCATTTTGTAATAGTTGAATAGCTTGAACAAGTACCACTCCCATCAATTGGAACTTTTCCTGCATTCACCACCCGACTTGCAAAATTAGTGCAGTCACCACCTTTGTTCCTAAAATCAGGAAAATCTGGATTTTGGCCTTTGCCACCCTCAATCGAATACTGATAGGCATAGTTCACAGCTAAGGATGGATTGTATACCCATGTAGTACTCTTGGTGTTATTATTGGTGATGATATCATCTAAACGATCTTTGCATTGTGCAGGATATAGGATTTCTGGGTGTGCATAGTAATATGCAGCATATTTAACAATTTTCCTGAAGTATGGTGAATTTTGTAAATCTTTGTTATACTCACCCCACAGTAAGTTATTCAAAAAATCAAAATATTCAGGAGTACCCTCTTTTAGATTAAGTCCTTTGGAATCAATGTATCTTGTAATCTCCCGCTTGCCGATGGTGTAATCATCTGCTGAAAAAACTTTTATACTAAATGTACTAAACAACAAAACCAGAACTAAAACGGATAAAATCAATCTTTTTTTCATTTTTGCCTCATTGTTCTCGATTTTTTAAACTTTTTCCTTTACGTGATAGTTTTCCTCCTTCCTCATCTTCCATCGCTACTTTTTTACCCTCATATTACACCGCCTCCTTTCTCTAAAACTTTATCTTCTTCCATTTTACCATCTTCTTTCTGAGGATTTTATTCATCCTCTATAGATTAGATTATGTTCCAAATCCTAAAAAATTTTCCCACGATTTTGAAAAAATTTTTAAATTTTTTTCTTCTCATACAATAAGACCTAAGAATTTGGAAATTTGTTCCCAATTTTTCAGAGAATTTTTAAAAATTTTTTCTTCTCATATATTGGACTCTCAAACTCAAAAAGTTCCAAAATTTAACAAGAATTTTCGATTTCTTTATAAAATGGTTTCCTCACATAATGTTTTCAAAATGAGAAGGTTTACTATAGGACTTTAATTTTGTCCTCACAATAGATGACTAAATAATATAGGGAGGTAAACCCCCCTATACTGTTAATTTTAAAAATTGTTTCGGTTTAATTTACTTCCATAGTTCAGCGACAGAAGGCTCCTGAGGCATGTCATACCCAGCACGGTTATCTTGATAACGCACTATTAAACCATTATCCACAGGCATCATGTTAATAAAACTATGTCCTTTCTTAACTACCTTGCGCCATAATAATTTTCCTGCTTCTGTATCGAATGCATAAATTGCCTTATCTACATTAAAATAAACAACATCCTTTGAAATAACTATATCGTGTTCTCTAAAACGATTTTCATCTTTATTCCAAGTGTTCCACCAGTTGCTCTGCCAATCCTTATCTTTAAAACTCCATACTATTTCTCCTGTCTCAATATTGAAACAAGCTAATCTTTTATCCATAGTCATCGCATAGAGCTTCCCATTATGAATAGCTAAATGTGAAATAGTAAATACAGGGTTTAATTCTCTACTAGTCTCTGAAATGTTTTGCCACAACGGCTTATGCGAAGTCTTATCAAAAACTTTAATGAAGAATTGAGGCTCAGGTTCACCCCACTGGTCTCCAACCATACCTACAGCAACAAAGTTGTTATCTACTGCAATTTGTGCTCTATAACCAGGAGATCTAAAGCCTTCTTCGCCAACTGGTTCAAACCATGTAAATTTTTTTCTTAGAGTATCATAAGAGAATATATAAGTCCGGTATGTGCTATCATTAGTGAACTGTGTAACTCCGTAGATGTCTGAACCGTCTGCTGCAAGAGCCACTGATACGGGAAACATTGAGCGATACTTCCCAACGACTGGTTCTGCTACAGGCTCTATAAATATCTTATCCAAAACTTCCCCTGTTTCTATATCCCAAACCCATATACCAGCCTGTGCATCTTTATTTTTCTTATAACTCTCTGCACTTGATGCTGCAAGGTAAATCTTTCCATTAATGATCAACGGGTGACGTGATGTGTCGTTTACTTCCATATTACCAATGAGTTCGCTTTTCCAGAGTAACTCTCCTGTATTTTTATCAAATGCGGCAAGGTATTGAGCAGCAGGAAAACCTTCAACAACAATCAATTTGTCTTCATAAACAACTGGCGAATAATTAAACTCAGAAAAAGGAGGGAAAGGATCCGGATAACTCTTTCTCCAAATTTCTTTCCCTGTATCTAAATCAACGCAACTCATTATACTACCACTTACCATAAACACTCTGTTCTCTTCAACAGTAGGAGCATCCATTGTGATAAAAAAAATTTCATCTGCTTCGGTAAGTGTATATTGCCATGATACTTTGTTAGGAAGTTCTTTTAATCCTTCAACATCTCGGTAGGATGTGCGTTGAGCATTACAGTATTGACCATAAAAAACAGGGACAGAAGTATGTGTTGATTTATCACAACCTTGAGATAATAATATAAAAAACAATATTAATAATATTACTACAACTCTTCTCATACTCTTCTCATAAAAACTATTATTGTTGTGGGTAAGCAGTTCTAAATACGGATGAACTTGCAAAATCATATCCACTTTCTTCTACTGTTTGGTAGTAAGGAGTCTTTCCATCATATGGTGCATAAATCCGATAACCGGGATTATTATAATCATAGTTGTAATCTCTACTGTATGTATTCATGATCCAATTAGTCTTTCTATTTCTTTCTCCATTAGTTTTTACCAATGGAGCAAAATGTGAAGGTGTCATACGTAAAATTGGAACTATCCGATAGAAAATGGCAATTGCTGCGTCATTAAAGCTATCAAAATAACCAATACTACTTATCCCAGGAAATTTTGCGATGGCACCAAAAATTAAATTGTCACCGCTAAAACCTCCATTATTCTTCAACCATGTGTTTAAATTTAAAGGGGTTACAATACTACCATTTATCGTAAGGTTATATGTTGCAAGCATCATTGCACAAGAAGTAAGAAAACAACCAGCTCCTCCAATTGTAGATGGGCCAAATCCTAATTTTTCCTTACACCATAACTTGTATCTTTGGTTATATGAAACAATTGATGGAAGTGTTGTAGAGAAATCTGAATTTATAAAAAGATTCTTTGAAACATAGTATTTCTTAAGAATTTCTTCAGGCAATGCACTTTTACCTTTTGATTGTTTTCCGTCTCTTTCCAAAAGTGCCTCAAGAGGAGCAAGTTCATATTCATTGATCTTTACTTCCTTTTTACCGTTAATAACAATAATAGGAAATAGATTCCCGTGTGTATCTCTATACATTTTGCCTTTTTCTGTATTAATTACTCCGTATCCTTCATCTGCCTTAACCATTTTCTCAAACGGAATAAAACCCACCAAAAAGATAAAAACAACTAACAAAATAATCATTTTTTTAACTCTCATTTTGGTAACCTCCTTGCAAAAAATTTTGCTACTACTTTTCTACACCTTATTTTTACTTTCTTTTCATAAGAGTTTTTCCTCTCTCCCACCTCCCATCTACTTTCTTTTTTACCCTCATACTACATCATCTCCTTTCTACTACATTATACTCTCTCTCTCTCTCTCTTGTCAATACCTTTTAGGAAAATTTTTAGTTTTTTAAAAAATATTTGCTCTAACCAAAAATTCCTTTTCCTCATATATTAGATACGTAAGATCATAAAAAAGTTCCATAAGTTTAAAGGAATTTTTTAAAGAGGGTGCCTTTAAAAAAGCACCCTCGAGCTAATTACAAAAGAAGTATTTATTTTATAGGTTCTTTAAAGATTACCTTAACTGTTGCATTGGGGAAAATTTTATCTAAATCGTCTCTCTCAAAATGTGTATAAATAAATTCGTTAATCTCAAAATCTTCAGGAACTTTAAAAACAACCCAGCCAAAGGCTATATTATTTTCTAATTTTCCTAAACCAATTATAGGAAACTTATTTCCAAAAAGTTTAACTGCATCCTCTGGATGGATAGAACCATATGATGTTTGTTTAGAATGGAGTTTTCCTGCAACAATAAAACAGCCGTATAACTCATAACATTTATAAGATTTACAATTATAATGTTCACCAAAATGGACATAATCATTTTTGGTTCTATTTTTGCTTCCGTCTAATAACACTTGAAATGCAATGTATTTTTGGAACTTTTCTTCAATAGATGGATGAACAAATTTGTAATCTAACAAAGTTAAGTAAATACCAGACCAACCAAGTTGTGCTCTTTCTAACATTTTTACTGTTTTAGTCCCTCTACCTCTACTGTAGTAATCAGTAGATACTATAATGAGAAGTAGGATAACTGCAGTAATTATTATAATTATCACTTTCTTCTTCATACCTTAATAGTTTAATAAGTTGTTTTTCTCAAGCTCAGGAAAAACGCTTGGCATATATCCATCCCAAGATTTTGTTTTTTCATGTTTTGGGTTTCTTACAAAATGGGTATCGGCTGATGGGTCAATAAGGAATACAATTTTATTGTTTCTTAATCTTTGTATATCTTTATTTTGGATGTTACCAATAATAGCAGTAAATCCTTTAAATTCTGTATTGTTTCTTTTAAGCATATCTAATAGGAGTTTTTCATCGTAAAGCATTCCATTTTCAGGACCTACAAGAAAAGTCCCTTTAAGGTTTGTGCCTTTTTCAATACTCCTTCCTTCTATTGCAAGCACTTCTATATTGTATGCTTTTACAAGTCTTTCAAGTTCCTCTTTATTAATATACTTTGAGAATGTAATTGTTAAAAAGTATTTCTCAAAAGGAGATTCTTTATCTTTTATTCTATCAAGAACTTTATCTATCTTGTTTTTATAATTTAGAAGATGTTCCTTACTTAAAGAAAATTCTCTTGCAATAGAAAACATATCAAAGTAAGGTTTATCTTGAGAAAACGCCTTTAAAAATCCAAAGACACCTAATGTAAGAGACATTAAAATTATCAATATGAATATTATTTTCTTCATACTTTACCTCCTAATACCAAGGATAATTTCTTGATAGGTGTGTCTCATTAAAATTCGGTGCTGTATTATACTCACCAGATCCGTAATCATAAAAGCTCATCTGTGAAGCAAATTCAAATGTGATAGGAGTAGTAGAATATACTTTAAATCGTGAGTCAAAGCGATAATCTGTATCTGCGCGCATAGCTAAAGGTTGCAAACAAGTAACTTCTGTTTCATCATAATAACCATTGCCTCCTGTTTCTTCAGGGTCGTCGTCTCTATCAAAGTGTGGAAAGGGAAGTGTAGAGTAATACATTGTTGTATTAAGAGCAGAGACAGTGGTATTACACCCTTCGCCAGTGCAAGTCTTATCTACTACTGAAATGTCAAAAGTATAGTACAATGGTGGGTAAAAATATTCATAGTACTCTTTTATTGTTTTAATTGCATCCCAAGTAAATCTAAACCTCGCTTGAGGGGAAACATACAAATTATATGCGCTATCATTATACTCATACATTACAGTTCTTCCCCAATCAGGGGAAAATGGCTTACTTTGTGGACCCCAATCTTCTCTCGGACTCCACTGGTTAGCAACTACTTTACTTATAAAAGTCAAGCTCAAAAGAAGATTAACGACGATAATTAAACCTAAAACTTTCTTCATTTTAACCCCATTGCTTCTTAGATTTTTATTTAGAAATATTTTCTTTTCCTGATATTTTTTTCCTCTTTTCTCACAACCCATCTACCTTCCTTTTTGCTTCCATATTACACCATCTCCTTTCTACTACATTATATACTCTCTCTTACGTCAATACCTTTTAGGAAGAATTTTTAGTTTTTTCTAAAGCATATCATCCTGATGCTGGGAAAAGTAATGCTACCCTAATTACTTCTTCCTGAGTAAAGCGAAGGATCCAATATTTTACCACTCTTTGGGGTTTCTTTTGAAGATTTTTGTAAATTTCTTAAAAAATTTTTCAATAAATTAAATTTGTGGTAAAATCTAAATCTGTAGGACCTCATGGAAAATAAAGAAAATCAAATTTTTGAGAAAATTAAAAATAGATTTTATTTACACTTTCCTTCTTTTAAGTATAGAAATTTTAGACTATTCTTTTTTGGCCAACTTGTTTCGGTGGTAGGCAGTTGGATGCAAGCTACAGCCCAAGGTTGGCTTGTATTACAGATTACGAATTCCCCTTTCAAGTTGGGTCTTTTATCTGCTGTGCAATTTTTACCAGCGCTATTTTTATCACTTTATGCAGGAGTTCTCATTGATAAATTCTCTAAGAAGAAGATCCTTATATTTACACAATCTTCTTTAGCCGTCCTTGCCTTTATTTTAGGATTACTTATAACACTCAGAGTTATACAATATTACCAAATTTTAATTATCGCCTTTTTAATGGGACTTATTAATACAATTGATATGCCTGCAAGACAATCTTTCTATATTGAACTTGTTCCAAAAGAGCATCTTATGAACTCTATTGCTTTAAACTCATCTGCATTTAATCTTGCGCGTATCTTTGGACCTGTAATTTCAGGTGTCCTCATTGGCATTGTGGGATACTCTTGGAGTTTTTATTTGAACGCCTTAAGCTTTTTGCCTGTAATCGCTGCTCTATTTTTTATAGTTGAAAGAACACCATCTATTAGAAAATTCTCTTTTAAAGAACTTCAAAATGTAAATAAGGATGTTGTTTCTGGTTTAGAGTACATCGCTAAGATTCCTATTATCCTTTTAATATTTGCATTGTTTACCATCGTAAATATTTTTGGACTCAATTTTAACGTGTTGATACCTACACTTGCAAAAGATGTGTTTAATTTACACGCAACTGAATATGGTTTTCTTATGTCTCTTTTAGGAGTTGGTGCGTTAACGAGCTCCACATTACTTGCCGTTATTAGTTATAAAGGAGTAAAACATCTGTATCTATTCTTTAGTGCATTGCTTCTTGGTTTAACTCAGATTTTTATTGGGCTTATACATCATTTGACTTATGTTTCAGTGTTTGTTGCACTATCTGGTTTTGCAATGGTGCTTTTTCTCAATACGGCAAATACTCTCTTGCAGATGGAATGTGAGGAATCTTACAGAGGAAGGGTTATGAGTATTTACTCACTTATACTACTTGGTTTTACTCCGTTTGGTGCGCTTCTTACAGGAACTTTAAGTGAAAAGGTATCGGTTAATTTTACTTTTGTTTTTGTTGGTGTGATCATTTTGATTTCAGTAGTATACATTTACTTTAAACGTTACAATAAAATTTTTGGAGTTAGCTCTTTAAATATAAGGCATGCAAGTGGGCCTTACGAAGGAAACCTCCCTAAAAAATGAAGAAGTATTTTTCATTGTTTTTTAATTTCTTTAAAATAGGTCTCTTTACTATCGGTGGTGGTTATGCAATGATACCCCTTATGAGAGAAACTTTAGTTTATAGAAACAATTCTTTAACCGAAGATGAATTTCTTGAGATGCTTGCTATCTCCCAAATAACACCAGGACCTATTGCAATAAATATGGCTACGTTTGTTGGGTATAGAGAGGGAGGTTTAGTTGGTTCTATCTTTGCAACTGTAGGGGTTTCTTTGCCGTCTTTTATTACAATTTTGCTTATATCGATTTACTTTACCAATTTTATTGATATTCCTTGGGTAAAAAAATTTTTTCTTGGCATTCTTACTGGTGTTGTTGCAGAAATTGTCTATATTACATTTGACCTCTTTATAAAAGCAAAAAAAACAATTTTTTACTTATCAATACTTTTACTTTCCATTATTGAGTTGTTTGTTCTAAAAATTGATCCAATTTATGTTATTTTAATTGGCGGGGCTTTGGGTATAGTTTTTGGAAAGTTCTTTGAGGTAAAAAATGCTCATTAGAATGTTTTTTGAATTTTTTAAGATTGGTATTGTAACCTTAGGCGGTGGACAGGCGATGCTTCCAATCCTTCAGCATTCTTTGGTAAGAGAGTTGCGCTGGATAACTCAAGAGAAGTTTCTTTATTTCGTCTCTGTTGCCGAGGTTACACCAGGGCCTGTTGCGTTAAACATGGCAACCTTTATTGGCTATGATCTTGGAGGAGTAATTGGTTCTATTATTGCAACACTTGGAGTTATAGCACCATCATTCCTTATTATTCTTATTGTAGCACATTTTGAAAAAAAGTTTAAAGAAAACGCTATTTACAGAAGATTTATGCTTGGAGTCAAACCTGTTATAATTGCTCTTCTTATAAATGCATCCTACTTAATTATTCAGCATAGTTTTACAACCCCTGTATACTATCTTATGGCTCTTGTAGGTTTGTTTATTTTTACGCTCTATAAAAAATCACCTGTTTTAATCCTTCTTATTGCAGGTTTTACAGGTATTTTTATCCTTAAATAAAATTATCCATAATTTATGAAAAATAAGAATAAATCAACTCCATCTACTTTAAGATCGTAGTTAATATCACATAGATTGTTAAAGCCATTTGACATGTAAGTTTCTCCAAAACTTGATTTAATGATATCGTAGTCTTTTGAGTTTTCTATGCCATCAAAATTAAAATCAATTGGGCTAAAACCTTTTGAATTTATGTTTATTGCACTTTTACATTCACTATCTATAACCTGTATTGCCGAATTGACGTTTCCTCTTATGTATCCTTCTATTTGCAAACTGTGGTGGCTATTTACCCTTACAATGTTAAAATACCAATCGTAGATAGGTTTTGAATTGCAATCTAAAAAGTAGAGATTTTTTACATAGAAATTTTTAGGAAGAACTATAAAAGTATCCTTTATATTATCTATTTTAAGAGAAAATCTCCCTGAATCTATATGAAGTTGGTAATCAATTGTTTTTTCACAACTTTTTGTTGGAGGATCCTCAAAATCTTTCATATTCTCAAAGTTGAATTTAAGGAAGGGTAATCCATAAATGTTAAAATCATAAATGTTAAGAAGATTTGCTTCTTTTGGGTCTTCAAGGTCGTTTACAAAAAGGTGCTCAAAATAGTATGTAAAAGAATTGTATAGTGCTTTTCCAATGGTGACTTTATCGTATATGTCTTTAACAAAATAGTATGCAATACTTGACGAACCGCCATCATGAGGAAGCGTAAAATAAGAAGGTGAATATGACACATCTCTTGATCCTATAAAGGCAACTGCTCCGTTTTTTAAGAATGTTTTTCCAAGGTTCTCGCTTCCACTCAAATTTAAACAACTTAAAGAAAAAACAACGCCATTTGTTGTAAAAATATCAGTGGTTGTTATGAAGGGAGTAAAATATTCTTCGTTTTTCTCTGGAAAGCCATTTAGGTTTTTGTCAATCCATATTTCAGAGTAAGCTCCGTATTTAGAGCCGTGCGCATCCCAAAGAATGAATTTTTTGTCCTTTATCTCATTAATGAAATTTTCTTTTGTAAGGGGTTGTGAGTTAAATATGGATGGAAAATCACCACCTTTTTCATAAAGAGTTGTGGCGTTTTTAAAAAACTCATTTTTTATTAGCTCCATTAATCTTGCACCATCTCCTGTAAGGATGTTAGCATTTTCGTAAATTTCGTTTGGAAATGAAATAAAAGATGAAGCTAATAGGACGTTATCTTTTAAAGTTTTAAACTTCTTGAGGTTATCTAAGTAATTTTGCACTTCCTTTCTCGTGTCAAAAGGGATACGCCCAACAAAAAACCTAAAATGTAATCCTGTTTTAATGATATCGTCGTGTAATTCGCCGAAAATTCCATCGTTATCAAAATCTAATTCTTCAATACCATAGAACGCATCCGTTTTAATTTCTTTGGGAGAAAAACTACCCTCCTGGGTAATTGTAAGAGTATAAGGAGGTATTTTCTCTTCGCTTGCAACAATAAGTAAATAGCCTGAGTTAAATCTTTCAAAAATATAGTTTCTTATACTTTTTGGGTGAGAACTTCCAATATCCTCAATTTTAACAAAATAGAAGTTGTAATCTGTGAATTCGCTTTTAAGTTCAAGTAGTGTGTTTATTAAATTCTCACTACTAATTACGATTACTTTTTCTTGGTAAGAGTTAGAAAAGTTATTAAAATATGCTCCCGTTGCCTTTAAAGTATTGGAAAACATCAAAAATAGAATAAGCCCTATAAGTAGAAAGTATTTTACTAATTGTTTGTGTGGTTTATGCCTTCCCACCTTTTAACCTCTTTTAGAAGTGCTGAATAACTCCTTGGGTATCTTTTTGGTGTATGCCACTCTTTTTTAATCTTTACAAGATACCGATTTAGGGGGTCATTTAATTTGTATGAAAAAATACTTTCTATTGAGCCACCTAGTTCTTCTATAAAAGGTTCGTAATTTGGTAATGCTTTTATATCTTTTTCCCCCTTATGTAGAACAAGATGTCCTCCTTTTTTAACAAAAGGCATCCCAATTTCAAGATTTAAGGAAAGTTTACCAAACTCCCTTTCGCATACGAGGTCAAAATGTTCCCTTAAGTCTCCTTTTGCAAGTTCTTCTGCTCTTGTAGTGTATACAACACTCTCACTTAACGAAAGCCTTTCAAGTAAAATTTCAAGAAACAACGCCTTTTTCTTTTGAGATTCAATGAGTGTAAGTTCCGAATTTCTTTTTGCAATTTTTAGAGGAATACCTGGAAAACCTGCTCCACTTCCTATGTCAAGCAAACTTGAAAATTCATCCACTACCTTAAGCACCATAATAGAGTCTATAAAGTGTTTGTAAATTATGTTTTCTTCATTTTCAATAGCAGTTAAATTTATGGACTTATTCCATTCTACAAGGAGGTTTTTATAAATTTCAAAGTAAGTTAAGTGAGATTCGTCAAATGGAATTGATACTTCCTTAAGGGCGTTTGCTAATAATTCTCTAAAATTCATTTTACTTTGAATTTAACTTCGCCTTTATCCATAAAACACTCCACAACACCTTTTTCTAAGTTTTCACGGAGTAAAAATTCTGCAAGGGGGTTTTCTATGTACTTTTGAATGGCTCTTCTCAGTGGTCTTGCACCGTAAACTGGGTCAAATCCCTTGTTGATGATGAACGTTTTTACATCTTCTGAACAATCTAAAATAATGTCCTTTTCTTTGAGTTTTTCATTCGTTCTTTCAAGAAGGAGTTCAACAATTTGTTTTAATTCTTTCATGGAAAGAGGGTTAAATACTACGATTTCATCTATTCTGTTAAGGAATTCTGGCCTAAAGATGTGTCTCATTTCGTCATTGACTCTATCGACTATTCTTTCGTATTGTTCCATGTATTCTGCCGTTCCAGGGATTGCGTTGATTTCTGCGATGTATTTACTTCCAATATTTGAAGTCATTATTATAATTGTGTTTCTAAAATCAACGGTTCTTCCTTTTGAATCCGTTAACCTTCCATCATCAAGCACCTGCAAGAGGATGTTAAATACATCTGGATGTGCCTTTTCAATTTCATCAAGAAGGATTACCGAATAGGGTTGTCTTCTCACGGCTTCGGTAAGTTGTCCTCCTTCTTCGTATCCTACGTAACCTGGGGGTGCTCCAATGAGCCTTGAAACAGAAAATTTTTCCATGTATTCAGACATATCAATTCTTATAAGTGCTTTTTCTGTATCAAAGAGTGCTTCAGCTAGTGCTTTTGCAAGTTCTGTTTTACCAACACCAGTTGGGCCAAGGAAAATGAAAGACCCAAATGGTCTATTTGGATCTGATAACCCTGCCCTTGCACGTCTTATTGCATTTGCAACAGCAGAGATTGCCTGATCCTGTCCTTTAACTCTTTTTCTTAAAGAACCTTCAAGGTTGAGTAATTTCTCTTTTTCTGTTTTAAGCATCCTTGCAACTGGGATCCCTGTCCATTTTGAAACGACTTGTGCGATTTCTTCTTCTCCTACTTCTTCTTTAAGAAGAGGGTTTTCACCCTGCACTTTTTCGAGCTCTTTGTATTTTTCTTCAAGAGTTTTGTTTAGGTTTGGGATATCCCCATAGAGGATTTTTGCAGCTGTATCAAGATCACCTTGGGTTTGAGCAAGATTTGCTTTTGTCTTGAGATCTTCTATTTGGCTTTTTATCTTTCTAATTTCTTCGATAATTGATTTTTCTTGTTTCCACTTCATTGTTAAACGATCAACAGTTTCTTTTAGACTGGTAATTTCTTTTTCTATTTGAGAAAGTTTTGCTTTTGATTCTTCATCTTCTTCTTTTTCAAGTGCCTTCTTTTCCATTTCAAGGAGTCTTAATTTTCTTGTTGCTTCATCGAGTTCAACAGGCATACTATCAATTTGCATTCTTAATAGAGACGCTGCTTCATCAATAAGGTCTATCGCCTTGTCTGGAAGGAATCTGTCGGTTATATACCTGTAGGAGAGTTTCACAGCCGCAACAATTGCTGAATCTTTAATTCTCACTCCGTGATGAACTTCGTATTTTTCTTTTAAGCCTCTTAAAATAGCAATGGCTTCTTCTACACTTGGTTCTTTTACAAGCACTGGTTGAAATCTTCTTTGTAAAGCCGCATCTTTTTCGAAGTATTTTCTGTATTCGTCTATTGTTGTTGCACCAATTGTTCTTATTTCTCCTCTTGCAAGAGCAGGTTTAAGCATGTTTGATGCATCCATTCCCCCTTCTGAAGAGGCTCCTGCACCCACGATTGTATGTATCTCATCAATGAAGAGGATGATTTGTCTATCGGATTTTTTAATTTCATCAAGCACTGCCTTAAGCCTGTCTTCAAACTCTCCTCTAAACTTTGTTCCAGCAATGAGTGCTGCCATATCAAGTTGAAAAATGGTTTTATCTTTTAAGGTTTCTGGCACGTCTTGAGAAACGATTCTCTGTGCAATCCCTTCGACTATGGCTGTTTTTCCAACGCCTGCTTCCCCAATAAGAATTGGGTTATTTTTTGTTCTTCTTGAAAGGATCTGTATTGTCCTTCTTATTTCTTCATCTCTTCCTATTACTGGGTCAAGTTTTCCTTCTCTTGCAAGTTTTACAAGGTCTCTTCCGTATTTTTCTAAAACTTTGTATTTTGCTTCAGGGTTTTTGTCAACCACCTTTTCACCTCCTCGAATTGTTTGAATTGCTTTAAGGACATTTTCTCTTGTAATACCATACTTTGTGTAAATGCCTCCAATCTCATAATCGTGAAGGGTTGCAAGAAATAGGTGTTCGGTTGTTATAAACTCATCACCCATTGCTTTTGCTTCATTTTCTGCCCCTATAAAGACTGTGTTGAGTCTATTTGTAATGTAGAACTGCGAATCTTCGCTTACATGGGTTTTTGGGAATCTTTCGATGTTATAGTATAAATCGTTTATCAGTTTTTCTTTATCTACTTTAAGGAAATCAAGAATAATCGGCACAAAACCTTCTTGTTGGTTTATCATCGCAATAAGTAAGTGCTCAACGTCTACTGCCTGATTACCTTCTTTTATGGCTATTTCTTTTGCTTCAATGAGTGCTTCTTGGGCCTTTTCTGTAAATTTGTTTTGGTCCATTTTATTCCCCCTTCATGAAAGCAATAAAATAATACAATTCACCAAAACTTTTAATTGCATTCATCATACACCTAAAATTATACTCTTTATTTTCTAATTTGAATTTAAAGGGAAAAAATACCGCTTCTTCTTTTTCTAATCTTTTGGTGTGTTCGGAAAAAATATCGCTATTTAAAACATCAGAAATGTTCTTTAAAAATACGTTTTTGGCAGTTTTTTTAAACACGTCTTTAAATCTTTTGTTTGCTCTTATGATGTTTAAATCTTTATCCAGTATTAGTAAAGGAGCTAAAATATTCTCAAAAAAAGTGCTGAATATGATTTCTTTTGATTTAATTTCTATGGTTTTCTTGAAGTTTTTTTCAATATCTTCTGTGTAGAAAACAAAATTGTTTACTCCATTTGCTTTTGCTTTGTACATTGAAATATCTCCTTTACGAATTAGGTCATCAAGTTCTGCTCCATCATCTGGATACACTGTAATGCCAATGTTAATTCCAATCGAAATTTCTCTATCGTCAATTTTTATAGGTTCCATAAATTGGTTTAAAATTTTTAAAGCAATACCTACTATATCTTCAAATTTTCCAATGCCACTACACAATACTACAAATTCATCTCCTCCAAACCGAACAACTAGGTCTGTTGAACGAACCGCCGAGAGGATTTTCTCTCCCACACGTTTTAGCACTTTATCGCCAAATTCATGCCCGTAGGTGTCATTTATAAATTTAAATTCGTATATGTCCATGAAAAATAGGGCAATTTTTGTGTTATTCCTATCGGCATAGGCTTTTTCAACTGCAAATCTATCGGAAAAAATCCTCTTATTGGGAAGGTTTGTTAAAAGGTCATGTGTTGCTTCATAGTGCAGTTTTTCTTGTAATTTCTTAAGCTCTGTTATATCTTCATAAGTGCCAATAATACCAATTTTGTCATTTCCCAATTCAAGAGGTTGCCCTGAAATAAGAACAGAGATACTTCTTCCATCCTTTGTTAGTCTTTTTCTTTCAACTTTTAAATAACCTATCTGTTTTGCAATGTTGTCAAGAGTTTCACCGTCTTCTATTTCCGAAGGTGGTGTAATGATTTTATTTATGTTTTTCCCAATGATTTCGGATTCTTTATAACCAAAGAGGTCCTCAAATTTTTTATTTACCTCAATAACATTTGAATTTTCGTCTAATAAAACCATAGCAACTGGAGATAAATCTGTAATATTTTTGAATGTATAAATAACACTTTCTTTTATGATTCTTAAAGAGATTGTATAAGGCTTTTTACTTTTGATTAGTGCTTCAACTGTATACACGTTATCCCCCTGGGTAAAACCGATAGATGTCCTACTTTGATGTAGTGCAAATAGTTTTAGTAAATGCATTATTGTTTGCGAAATTCTTACAAGTTCTTTTAATGTATTAACATGCTTAAGAGAAAGGGTATTAAAAAAGTCTTTTTCTTCACTAAGAACTCCTTTAAGTAAACCTCTATAGGTTTTTACACTCCTTTCAAAAGTAAAATTTGCATAAGGATAATCTTTCATAGGCAGTATTTTTCAAAAAACTCTAATTTTGTTATATATTATACTATTTTTCAAAAATCTTATATAATATTAAAATTTTGTAAGGAGGTTTTTTATGTTGGAGTCAAAGTTTATCTACTTTAACGGAGATTTTGTCAATTGGAATGATGCAAAAATTCACATCCTTTCGCATGTAATTCAGTATGGGTCGGGAGTGTTTGAAGGAATTAGAGCCTATGAAACAAAATTGGGAACTGCAATTTTTAGAGCATATGACCACTATAAAAGACTTAAGGAATCGATGAAGATATACAGAATGGAAACAAAAGAAACAGTAGAAGACTACATTAATATAACAAAGGAACTCCTTTTGAGAAATGAACTAAAAAGTGCGTATGTAAGGCCTGTTGTCTATAGAGGGCTTGGTTCAATATCCCCAAACCCTCTACATGCACCTATTGAAACGGCAATTGCCGCTTTTGAGATGCCAAACATCTTTAATGAGAAGGCTTCTTACGGAATAAATGTTTGTGTTTCTTCTTATAGAAGGTTTGCTCCAGATACAACTTTAGCTCTTGCAAAGGCAACTGGTAATTATTTAAATTCTGAGCTTGCCATGATAGAGGGAGAAGAGAACGGATACGATGAAGCAATTATGCTTGATGTGTTTGGGTATGTGGGAGAAGGCCCTGGAGAAAATATTTTCCTTGTTAAAGATGGTGTAATTTATACACCGCCTTTAGGCTCATCTATTCTTAAAGGTATTACAAGAGATTCGGTTATAAAAATTGCCGAGTACTTAAAGCTTACGGTAAAAGAACAAAATCTTCCAAGAGAAATGCTCTACGTTGCAGACGAGATTTTCTTCTGTGGCACTGCAGCAGAAATTACTCCAATTGTTTCTGTTGATAGAATTCCTGTTTCCGATGGTAAAGTAGGGAAAATTACAAAACTTATCTCGGAAAAATTTAGAGAAATAGTAATTGATGGAGTTGACCCGTTTAATTGGTTAGAGTTTGTTGAAGCAAAAGCGTACTAATTTAATCTTTAAAGACAACTTATCATATTAAAAGCCACTTTTGTGTGGCTTTTTTGTATTATTTGGAAATTTTGGAAATTTTATTATAATACGTTTGAAACTTTAGGAGGTAAAAGTGAAAATTGTAAAAAATCTTTCAAAAAGTGATGTTGAGAGGATATTACCTCATAGAGCACCGTTTCTATTTGTGGATGAAATTGTTGAAGTTGGTGTTGGAAGTTATGCAATTGGCAAAAAAGTTTTTAAAGAAGACGAATATTTCTTTAAAGGACATTTTCCAAATAACCCCATTGTGCCAGGTGTTATTCTCATTGAATTTTCAGCACAGGTTTCTGCATTTATGATTCTTCTCCACGATGATTACAAAGATCTTTTTGGGTATCTTTTAGAGGTAGAAGATTTTAGATTTTTAAAGAAGGTGCTTCCTGGAATGGAAGTTTATTGTAAAAGTGAGATTCTTGATTTTAGACATAATATTGCAAGAACAAAAGTCGAAATTTTTAATGGCGATACGATTTTTTCAAAGGGAGTAATAAAAGCTTATTTTGTAGATAAAAAAGGAGGTTTGAAGTGGGAAAAGTAGGCATCATCGGCTTGGGAAGTTATATCCCAGAGAAAGTTGTAACCAATACTGATCTTGAAAAATTTCTTGACACTTCTGACGAGTGGATAAGAACTCGCACAGGCATAGTAGAAAGAAGGTATGCAAAAGAAAGTGAAGCAACTTCTGATTTAGCTACAATTGCTGCAAAACGTGCAATAGAAGATGCAAAGATTTCTCCCGAAGACATTGATCTTATTATTGTTGGAACGAATTCTCCTGATATGCTTTACCCTGCAACGGCATGTCTTGTCCAAGAAAAACTTAATTTATCAAAAAAGTGTGCTGCCTTTGATTTACAAGCAGGCTGCCCTGGATGGATTTATGCAACAGTTGTTGGGAGTCAGTTCATACAGAGTGGAGCGTATAAAAATGTCCTCGTAATAGGTGCTGAAGCTATTACCCGTATGATGGATCCAACTGATAGAGGGACTTACGTTCTATTTGGAGATGGTGCAGGTGCAGTTGTCCTATCTCACGTTGAAGATGGAGGCTTTTTAGGGTTTGAACTTTTTGCAGATGGCTCTTTATCACAATATCTTACACTACCTGCAGGCGGTTCAAGAAAACCTTTTTCTGAAGAAGTTTTAAAAGAAAGAAGTTATTTTACTCAGATGAATGGTAACGAAGTCTTTAAATTTTCTGTAAGAGAAATCTCAAGGATTTCAAATATCCTTCTTGAAAAAACAAATACAAAAATTGAAGATGTTGATTGGTTTATACCTCATCAAGCAAACTTAAGGATCATTCAAGCAGGTGCAGAAAAACTTGGAATACCAATGGATAAAGTTGTTGTAACCATTGATAAATTTGGAAATTCATCGGCTGCTTCCATTCCTGTTTCACTTGACTTCTTAAGAAAACAGGATAAACTTAAAAAGGGTGATTTGGTATTAATGGTGTCATTCGGGGCAGGAATGACTTCTGGTGCAATTTTAATGAGGTGGTGAGATGTTAGCGTTTGTTTTTCCAGGACAAGGTTCGCAGTACGTAGGGATGGCTTCGAAAATCCCTGAAAGTAGTATTAAAAAAGAATTATTTTACAAGGCTTCTTCTATTGTTGGTTTTGATCTTCTTGAAGTCTCACAAAAAGGGCCAGACACTCTATTAACCTCAACAGATATCACTCAACCGATATTGTTTACAGTTTCCTCTATTTACGATATTCTTTTAAAGGAACGTGCAATCAAGCCTGATATAGTTGCAGGGCATAGCCTTGGTGAGTATTCGGCGCTCTTTTCAGCAGGGGCAATTTCATTTGAAACAGGTGTGAGGTTGACGCGCACAAGAGGACTTCTTATGAAGGAAGCCTCCGATAAATCTCCTGGAAGTATGCTTGCAGTTGTTGGCCTAAACAAAGATAAGGTTGATGAAGTAATTAGTGAAGCATCAAAATTTGGTGTGATTGTGTTAGCAAATTACAATTCTTTTGACCAAGTTGTGCTATCTGGTAGTATTGAAGCAGTAAAACAAGCAGTAATTTTTGCAAAAGAAAAGGGGGCTCGTCTTGCAAAGCCTCTTAATGTGTCTGCTGCATTTCATTCACCATTAATGGAACCAATCGTTGCTGATATGTCTAATGCTATCGACAAAGAAGAATTTAAAAAACCAGAAATTCCTGTTATTCAGAATGTTAATGCCGAGATTACTACAGAACCCGAAAAAATAAAAGAGAATTTAAAAAAGCAGTTAACAGGTTCTGTTAAATGGGTGGATACTCTTCTTAAAATGGATTCATTACTCGTTAAAGACTTCTATGAAGTTGGTCCAAAAAATGTTTTAAAAGGTCTTATTGATAAAACACTTAGTAATGTTAGGGTTGAACTTGCTGAGGAGGTATTTAATGGTTGAAATTGACCTTTCAGGAAGCGTTTCTGTTGTGACTGGGGGTTCAAGAGGTATTGGGAAAGCCATATCTTTAGGTCTTGCGAAGGCTAATTCTAAGGTTGCAATTGTCTATGCAAGTAGAACTGAAAGTGCTTTAAAGGTAAAAGAAGAAATTGCTTCTTTTGGTGGTGTTGCTCAAATTTTCCAATGTGATGTTTCTTCTGAAAATGAGGTAGAACATGTTATAAGTGATATTGTTGCACAGTTTGGAAATATCCACATACTTGTAAATAATGCAGGTATTACAAAAGACACCCTCCTTTTAAGGATGAGTGAGAGTGATTGGGATGCTGTTTTGGATACTAATTTGAAAGGTGTATTTTTGATGACAAAGCAGGCACTTAAATTCATGATGAAAAATAGTTTTGGAAGAATCATTAACATTGGTTCAATTGTGGGGATTACTGGCAATATTGGGCAAGCAAATTATGTAGCTTCTAAAGCAGGGCTTATTGGTTTTACAAAAGCAGTTGCGTTAGAATACGGTGGTAGAAATATTACTTCAAATCTTGTTGCACCCGGTTATATTGAAACTGAAATGACAGAAAAATTACCTAAGAATATAAAAGAGACTTTCCTAAATAAGGTTGTCCTTAAAAGGGCTGGGTTTCCTGAGGATGTTGCAAATATGGTTATTTTTCTTGCATCTCCTCTTGCTTCGTATATTACAGGTGGTGTTTTTGTAGTTGATGGTGGTTTATCTTTAACTTAATAAAAAATTTTAAGGAGGTAAAAACATGGAAGAAAATGAAATTAGAGCAAAAGTAGTAAAAGTAATTACAGAAAAATTAGGTGTTGATGAATCTAAAATTGTTGATTCTGCAGAGTATATTAAAGATCTCGGTGCAGATTCACTTGCACTTGTTGATATTGCAATGGCATTTGAAGACGAGTTTGGTGTAAAAATTCCTGATGAAGATTTGGGTAAAATTGACACTGTTGGTAAAACAATTTCTTACATTAAGGAGCATCTAAGTTAGTATGGAAAAAGAAAGAGTAGTAATTACTGGACTTGGTGTTGTTTCTCCTATTGGTATTGGAAAAGATGCATTTTTAGATGGTCTTAAGAGCGGCAAGTCTGGTGTTTCAAAAATCTCATCTTTTGATGCGTCTAATTATTCTGTTCAGATTGGAGCAGAAATAAAAGATTTTAATCCTGAAAACTACATTGACAAAAAAGAAATTTCTCGCCTTGATAGAGTGCAGCATTTTGCTTTTGCTGCCGCAAAAGAAGCAATCGAAGATGCAAAAATTGGAAGTGATATTGACCCCGAGAGGGTTGGTGTGTATGTAACATCTGGAATTGGTGGGGTTATTAGCCTGGAGCAACAGATTTTAGTAAATAAGGAGAAAGGTCCAACAAGAGTAAGCCCATTTCTTGTAACTCAAATGATTATTGATGCAATTCCTGCCTATATTGCTTTGAAGTATGGTTTTAGAGGCGAGACGAATGCGGCCGTTGCAGCATGTGCTTCATCTGCAAAAACTATTGGGCTTGCTATGCTTGCAATTGAAAGAGGTGACCTTGATATTATTGTTGCAGGAGGTTCAGAAGCACCATTTACTCCAACAGCGGTTGCTGCTTTTGCAGTAATGAGAGCACTGTCAAAAAGAAACGATGATCCTGAACATGCATCTCGTCCATTTGATAAGAATAGAGATGGTTTTGTAATGGGGGAAGGTGCAGGTATTTTGGTGCTCGAATCTCTTACTTCTGCAAAGAAAAGAGGAGCACACATCTATGCAGAACTTGTTGGTTATGGGACCACAACTGATGCCTACCATGTTACTGCACCAGATCCTACTGCAAAAGAAGTAATAAGAGCAATGGAATTGGCTTTAAATAAAGCAAACGTTAAAAAAGAAGATGTAAGCTACATAAACGCACACGGCACATCTACACCTTTAAATGATAAAAACGAAACTTTTGCAATTAAGCAACTCTTTGGGGATATTGCATACAAGATACCAGTGAGTTCTACAAAATCACAAATTGGGCACTTACTTGGTGCTGCAGCTAGTGTTGAGTCAGTTGCAACAGTCCTTTCAATTGAAAAAGGCATGATTTTCCCTACAATAAATTACGAAGAAAAAGATCCTGAACTTGATCTTGATTATGTGCCAAACACACCAAGGGAAGCTAACGTAAAAGTGGCTTTGAAAAATTCTTTTGGTTTTGGTGGGCATAATGTAGCTCTTGTTTTTAAAAAATTTGAAGGCTGACCTATTTATATATTAAAGGAGGAAGGGGGTAATTTTACCCCCTTTTTTAGTTTTTGTAAGAATTTTTGAAATTTTTAAAAAACTGTTGGAACTTTTTAGGTGTATCTTGTATCTAATTAATGGAGGTGAAAGAAGATGAACAAAAAATTATTAGCTTTATTTGTAATCATTGCAATTTTAAGTGTAATTTTTATTGGTGGAAAAACTCTTCCTAAAGGAGAAGTTAAGGCAACTGACGATCCAACTAACCATACTATTTCAGTTACAGGAGAAGGTGTAGTTGAGGTGATACCTGACATAGTTAATTTAAATTTTGGTATTTTTACCGAAGACTCTGATCCTGAACAAGCAATGGACTTACTTAGTAAAAAGGCAAACGCTATTATTAAGGCGCTTCTTGATTTAAAAATACCTAAAGAAAAGATAAAGACATCTAACCTTAGCCTGTATCCAGTTTATGATTACAATCCACAAACAGGGGAATCAAAACTCAAAGGGTTCCATGCTTCTGAAGATTTTGTTGTAATAACAGAAATTGAAAAAGCTTCAAAAGTTCTTTCTGCTGTTGTAAAATCTGGTGTTAATAACATTGGAGGTATTGTCTTTGATGCATCAAATAGGGATGAATTAAAACTTCAAGCAATTGAAAACGCTATGAAAAATGCAAGAGCAAAGGCAGATGCAGCACTTAATGGCACAAATTACAAAGTTACTGGTATTAAAACTATCTCAATTGAATCAGTTAGTTATCCTATACCTTTATTTAAATCATTTGCAGGAGTAGAAAATGAAGCATCGGTTCCTGTTGAAGGGGGCACATTGAAGGTTAACGTGACAGTTAATGTTGTTTTTACTTTTGACTAATTAATTTTTGAATACACTTAAAAAAAGGCAGGCAAACGCCTGCCTTTTAATACTTACTTTTCGATATTGTAATTTTTTCTTTCTTTAAATTCTTCTCTTTTTCCTTTGTTCCAGTGCTGTACCGGTCTTAGATAACCAACAGGCCTACTCCAAACTTCACATTTTGTTCGTGAATGTTCTGGAATCACCGTCCCATCTTCAAGCACAAGGTCTTTTCCTTCTGTAGTGTTAGTCATGTTCACCATCTCCTTTTAATATTATAACATTTTTACAAAAATTATAGTAAGCTTTAAAATTTAGAATATTTTCTCCTTAATTTATGGAGCAATCTTATATAGACCAGCATGTATTGGGAGGTAAGTAGAAAGTGCAGGGACAGAGGAGATGATAATCAATGCAATGATACTTGCAATGATGTATGGTATAGCCTCTTTTGCTATTGGGTCAAGGTCACTATTTATAAGGCTTGCCGCAGTAAACAAGTTTACTCCAACAGGAGGTGTTGCTTGCCCTATAGCAAGCGCTGCAACAAAGATGACTCCATACCAGATAGGATCGATATGATAGAGTTTTAGAATGGGGATAAGGGGTGGTAAAACAAGATAAGAAATAGAAATTGCATCCAGGATCATACCAAGTCCAAGTAGCACAATATCAATAAGGATGATAAACATCCACGGATTTTTTGTAATATTAATTATAGAGTGTGTTAAGCTTTCTACAGCACCAGATACCGTTGTAGTCCAGGAAAATATACCCGCAAACGCAACAATCGTCATAATAACAGAGCTTGTAGCAGAGGCCTCAATGAGAATTTCCATAAATGTTCGCCAGTTTAAAGTCCGATAAATCACTGTAGCAACAAATAAACTGTAGAATACAGCGACAACTGCTGCTTCTGTAGGTGTGAATACCCCTCCATATATACCACCAAGAATAATGAATGGCGCAAGAATGGCCCACACTGAATCTTTTAGCGCAATGAGGATTTCCTTTGCACTACCTCTCTCTGTGATGCCTCGATAACCACGCTTCTTAGAAACGAAATATGCAGCTACAACACAGAAAAGACCCATAAGAATCCCTGGGATAATCCCTGCAGTAAAGAGAGCGCTTACGCTAGCAGATGTAATATTACCATAAATAATGAATGCGATACTCGGAGGAATAATAATAGAAAGGTCTGCTGTAGATGCGACTGTTGCTGCAGCAAAATACTTGCTGTATCCATGTCTTATCATAGGAACAATGAGTATAATGCCTACCGCTGCGGTTGTTGCAGGGCCAGACCCAGAAATGGCACCCCAGAACATTGCAGTAAGCACAGCTGTCATTGCAAGTCCACCAGTTGATCTCCCTACAATGAGTTCAAGAAGTCTTGCAATCTTTTCTGCAAGTCTTGCCTTTTCAAAGATCATTCCAGCAAGCACAAAGAACGGTATAGCAAGTAGAGAGAAACTTGCAATCCCTGCGTAAAAATTTCGTGAAATCATTACAATCCCTAACTTATACAGAATGATCACAATCAGTGCAGTAGAACCTAAAGCAACTGCAATAGGAACACCAATAACGACGAGTATCATAAACATGATAAGTAGTAAAACTGCCGGATTCACTTCGCCACCTCCTCAAGTTTTGCAAGGGATTTCTTATGCCCTCTTATCATCCTAATAAATACAAATATAGAAAAAATCGGGATCCCCATATAATATATCCACATCTGTATGTCTAATGCAGGAGATGTTGAATGAAATAGCGTTAATTCCTCATAGATAGTTCTTAAAACGAACAAATCTACTACGCCTATAAGAAAAACTGAAAGTGCTAAATTTAGCCATATGATATATTTCTTAACAGGCTTGGAAAATTTCCTAAACAGAGTCACCATGCCAAGATGGGAACCTCTTTCAAATGCTACACCCATGCCAATGACTGTAACCCAGACAAAAAAATTCACACCGATTTCCTCGGTAAATGCAAGAGAATAGTGAAATACGTATCTTCCCAAGACATTTAAGAAAGCTATAACAGCCATTATAAAAAGCAACGAACCCATAATGAGCTCATCTATTTCAAATTTCCTTTTCTTTTTCATTTCACTTTTCATCATTTTTATCACCTCCGACTATATGTTGGGCGTAACTTTTACTACATCTCCTTCTTTTAAGTTGTACTTCTTGACGAGTTTGTCATGGAATACTATACTATCCTGAAGAGAAATCTGCGGACTTATCCGAAGGACGAGTTCATCATACCTGGGAGTCTCTGCAACAATGGAATTTATTCTTCTCTTTAAAATTTGCTCCCACTTCCCTACAAGTTCTACATCAAGCCATACGACGTATTCATCTTCAAATTCATCAACGGTGCTTCCCGGTGCCATGCCTAAGATCCTACTCATCCATATCCCATTTTCACCTTCCAATAGGTTGTGGGCGATTTGGACGGTAAGTGCTACAGGTTCAATAGTTGTAATTTTCTTTATTCCCTTAATCTTAACAAGTGTGCGATCTATCAAATCTGAAGTAATCTCTGCTACATCAAAATAGGACATGTGAAGAGATTCAGCGATCTCTCTTAAACTTCTATTTCCATCAACAAGCGGGATAATTCTTATTGCATTTGCACTTAATGATATGTTGTCATTACTGACGGCTGTCTCAAGTTGAGGTATTGCATCAATAGAAACAATTTTCTTTTTTATTTCGTTCCCCTTTTCAGTAAATTCAGAAAGCCGTATGAGAATTTCATTGCTGGATGCATTAA
>JAINCR010000065.1 GCA_036574215.1 Caldisericaceae bacterium | reverse complement strand
CGTTTTTTTTTTTTTAATATTGCTTATGATTGCTGTTGTTGTATTAAAATTTAATAAAAATATTTGGAGTAAGCATTTTGTATATTTAGCTTTACTTACCTTTCTTGTAATCCTTACTTTGCTATTAAATAAGGTGTTTATTAATAGTATTCTAAGTTTTAATTCCACTTACGGCAATATTTTGCAGTACATTTCTTCTTTACCTTTAGCTATCTTTTATCCGCTATTTTTCACGTTTCTTTATAGTTTAAGTAAAAGCAAAAATTATACTATTGATAAGCTCAATAAGTATGTCTTTGTTTTGGTAAATATTTTTATTTTAAATGCGATCGTTTTTTTCGGTATTTATATGCATTTTGGAAACCCTTTTAGTATTACGTTAATAAATTTTGTGGAATTCATACCAATTTTTTTATTTATAATGCTTTTCTTTGAGACATAATTATTTTTGACAAAACTTTATCTTGCTCTAATTTTGAGGGAACAATTTATAACTCTTTTGAAATACTTAACAATAACACCTTGAACTTTTTAAATAATTATATATAATATATTTGGGGGCGCTGGGGCTCGACGGTTAGATAGAGCATGCCAGAGCAGGCGGAGGATGGTGGTTGGCCTCCCTAAACATCCACTAAAAAATAAACGCCGATTATTCATTTGCATTAGCAGCATAAGACTGCTACGTTTTGCAAGGTCTTTGCTCGTGGGACTTGTAAAACGTCGGGACACGAGCCTTCCTTTTGAAGGATGCTTGAGCCTTCTTAAGGAAGTTTGAACTCAAGCTATGCATTATGAATCCTGCCATTCGGAAACGTAATGTGAAAATAGAAGAATGGCTAAGCTTGTAGTGGCTGGTATGGGTTATCTACTCGGACGCGGGTTCAACTCCCGCCGCCTCCACCATTTTAATATGTTCGTATTTGATTAATTTCTAGATAAGTTTCTCGATTTTTCTTTTCTCACTTATTGCTTTCTTTTCTTCTTCCAAAGACGGAGCTAATCCTACAAAATCAAGAATTGGCAGAACAAACATAATACCTGTGCCTGGTTCTTTAAAGTCATTAAGTTCTTCCTTTATAACTCTTTGAGCGTCTTTTAGGGTTTTTTCTTCTTTTATTACTGTAAAAATTGTTTTATTTTCTGGGTATCTACCAGCCCCAACGTTAAATATCTCAAGAAGTGTCGAGAAAGTTGAGACCTCAGGTTCAAGAGTTCTTCCCATTCCAATTGAATCGATAATTGTTGCACCTCTTACATCAACTTCTATAAGTCTCTCTAAGATCCTATTTAATTTATCAGTTTTATTTATTACGATTACTAAAAGATATGCCATTTTTTCCTCCTATTAAATTTTATAGTTTTTTAGTATTTCTTCAAGTTCATCGTAATCTTTAAAGATGCTACAATAGTGTGTTGTCTCTATCGGTTTTGATGGGATTATAAAACATTTTATGTTAGCATTAACTGCTGTAAGAACATCTTGATCTGCATCCCCAATGATTGCCATCTCGTCTTTAGGTACATTTAAATCTTCAGAGACTATGTTTATCGTTTCAGGGTTTGGTTTAACCACCGAAAGACTCTCAAAACCATAGATTTTTTCAAACAAATTTCTTATGCTAAATTTATCAAGTATTTTTATAAGGGGTTCTAACGGCTTATTTGAAAGAATTACTTTTCTTTGCTTATTCCTGAGTAAGAATTCGATTACATTATCTATTGGTGTTGCATATGTTGAGGATATTTCTACATAGAATTTGTAAGCAACTTCTTCAGCTTCTCTAATTAATTCTTTATCTTCATTTGGAAAGAGTCTTTCTATGGTCTTTCTAAAGCCATCTCCTGTATATGACCATATAACTTTATCATCTAAAGGTTTTTTATTAAAATGAATTAAAGTTTTATTCATTGCTTCAGCAATATCTTTACTTGTATCAAATAGTGTTCCGTCAAAATCGAAAATAAGTGTTGTAATTTTCATCGTTAAATTATATTTTTTTCTTCTAAAAACCAAAATCTATTATATAATAGAAAAGAGGACTGATATATATGAAAAAAAGGTTTTATTCGTTTCTAAGCTTATTGGTAGTATTTTCTTTTATTATTTCTTTAAGTGTTGGTACTTACGGACTTAAGTCTGCTTCTAAGGCAATAAACATCCCAAAGGATTACCAAGGCAATACCTATATTATCAAATTTAGAGCCCCTTCGCTATTGGAATATCAAAATTCTTTTAGTTATAAATTACTTTCCTTAGTTAGCGATAGAACTGATGAAAATTATCTTAAAAAACTTTCGGTTAGACACGAAAGTTTAAAATGCTTAGTTTTGGAACTTGGAGGAAGCGTAAATAGTGATTTTTATTCTGTTTTTAATGGGATGAGTATAAGTGGGAATGACGCTCTTCTTAAAGCACTTATAAATACAGGCCAAGTTGATGGCATCTATCCTGATGAGCAATGTTTTCTTGAAAGAGATATTACTTCAAAAGTGATAGAGAGCAATTTAGTATTTAAAGAGAAGGATAAAAACGGCAACTTTATAACTGGTATTGGTATGAAAGTTGGTATTATAGACACTGGAGTTGATTATCTTCACAAGGAACTTGGAGGTGCTAAGTTCCCCAATTCAAAAGTTGTTGGTGGTTATGATTTTGCGGATAATGATCCTGATCCAATGGATGACGATGGCCACGGGACTCATGTTGCAGGTATTTTTGCCGGTTCAGAAAATGGAATTGCAAAAGATGCAAAGATATACGCATATAAAGTATTTTCCAAAGGTAATTCCACGACTTCAACTTCTTTAATCATAAAAGCCATTGATCAAGCAGTAAGTGATAAGTGTGATGTAGTTAACATTTCCATTGGTATACATAACGGCGCTTCAATAGCTCAAGATGCACTTTCAACTGCCGTAAGGAATGCTATAAATGCAAATATAGTAGTTGTAGCGTCAGCAGGTAATAGTGGAGTTCCTTCAGAATTTGTTGAAAACCCTCTTACTGCACCTGCATCTGTTGATTTAGCAATTGGAGTTGGCGCGTCCGATGATTCCGAAACAGGAATTATTAACGCATCAAATAGAACTATTATAGCGCAGTATGCAATAGAGTCGCCAAAATTTACCTCAGGTAACTACAACATTGTGTATTGTGGCTTAGGTAAGGTTGAAGATTTTAAAGGATTAGATGTTAAGGGAAAGATTGCTCTTATTGAAAGGGGAGAAATTTACTTTGGTGATAAAGATCTAAACGCAAAGGACTCAGGTGCAATTGGTGTCATTGTGTATAATAACGTTCCAGGCATGCCTGATGTTACACTTGTTTCTCAAGATCAGCCTGGTAGAAATGATTTTATACCGTTTCTCTTTATCTCTTTTAATGATGGACAGTTCTTAAAAAATTTATCCAATGAAACAGTTTCAATCTCAAATGTTTATGGTTTAGGGAGATTAGCTTCATTTTCCTCAATGGGACCGACTTCAGATTTTTACCTAAAGCCGGATTTAGTTGCACCTGGTGTAAACATCAATTCAACATATCTAGATAACACTTATACGGAAATGAGCGGAACTTCAATGGCTTCTCCTGTTGTTGCTGGTTGTGCTACACTTTTAAAACAAGCAAAGCCAGAACTTAAAGCAACCGAGATTAAATACTTACTTATGAATACAGCAGATGTTCTTACAAATAGTGTTTCAAATCTGCCTTATTCACCACTACTTCAGGGAAGTGGTAGAGTGAATATCTATAATGCAGTAAACACCTCATCTTATGTGTATCCTGCATCTTTAATTTTTGGAAATGGAGTAAATAAGAAGAGTTTTACTTTGACTTTTAAAAATTTGGATACAATTTCTAAAACTTTTTCAGTTTCACTCCTCTATGGTTCCAATGAGAAAGTAACTATCGACATACCATCAACTATTTCAGTAGATGGGAAATCCTCAAAAAATGTATCAGTTTCATTTGAGGCTGCTTCAAATATATCTCATTCCTATGGTTTTATTTTCTTTACCTCCAAAAATGAAAAATTACACATTCCTTTTGTGTATCTAAACGATGTTCCTGAAAACGATTTTCTATTTGATGTTTCGCTTTCAAATAGTGTAATAAATAGCCAAACTGGTTCAATTTACTTAAATTTCTCTGTTGGCACTGGGAGTGTTTCACAATCTGAAAATGAAACTTTTAGAGAAACTTTGGCGGAAAATGTAAAAGTTTCTATTTATGACTCCCTTGGAAATCTCATATATAATGTTTTCGACCAGTCTCCTCTGTATGTCGGTGATTACGGAATTAGCATCACTCCGTTTGATGTATCTTCCAACGTATTGTTTTTGAAAAACGGTGTCTATTTTTACAAAATATCCTATAATGAAACAAATGATGATGAAAAAACAAAAAATATTTACCAAACGGTTTCAAGAAAAGAGCTAAGTGGGAGTTTTACAGTTCAGTATCCACAAACAACGGGAAGATTTGAGTTCTCGGTAGTAAACAATTATACCCTGCTTTTACAAGCAAACGATGTTTTTGATTTAAATTTGAATGTTAATCCATTAAGTAGCTTCACAAGTTTAACCTTTGATTTGCATTTTGATATAAATGCTTTGAAATTGCTTGCAGCAGAAATATTGGATGAAAACGTCTTATTAAGTTATAAGAATACTAAATCAGGCGCTCACTTTGCTGTGTTATCTAATACCAAGATACAAAGAGCCAGGTTAAAATTATCTTTCCTTTCAAAAAATAATAAAGAGGGATTTATAACTATTGCTAATCCGAAATCAGATACTACAACGAACTTTTTTGTTAAACCCCTATACTATAACATTTCTCCCTACTCAAGGATGTTTGACTTTAACAGTGATAAAGTTGTAAACAACCTCGACTTAACGATTTTTAAACAGAGTTTTAATTTAACATCATCCCAAAAAGATTTTAACCCTGATTGTGATCTTAATTTTGATGGAATTGTCGATGAAAAGGACTTCTTTATATTCTCTAAACACTTTGGAGAAGTTTACCCATAGGAGCAAGGCTATGAAAAAAGTATTTTTTATCTTAATTTTGTTTATTCTGGTTTTTACTTCTTTTGATTGGATTAGTATTGTTCTATCATCTAATATTTCTTCAATAAAGGAAATTCAAACAATCGGTATTCCAGTTGACGATTTTATTGGAAGTGCTAATTTCTCTGAAGTAAATTTTTACGAAGATGATTACAACACAAAATACCTTTTCCCAATGCAAGGAATGTGCATAACTAAAGGGGGCGATATAGCAGTAATTGATAACTCATACGGTAAAATTCATATTTTTACTCCTCTTTTACAAGAAAAGTTTACTTTTGGAAAATTTTCTGAATTTATTTATCCTACTGATATTGCATTTTATAACGACAGATTTTATATTGCAGATCCTCTTGCAGGCTTCGTAAAAGTTTATGATGCAAATGGCGTATTTATAAGCACTATCCAAATAAAAGACATTATTAGTCCGGTTGGTGTTGCGGTAAATTCCTCTGGAATTTTTATTTCGGATTACTTTTCTTCTAAAGTTTTTAAGATTAGTTTTGATTATAGAATTGTTAAAAGCAATACTGTTTCATATCCTTTAGGCTTATTTTCTTCCCTAAACAAGCAAGTTTATTGTGTAAGTGGGGAAGAAAATAAAATTTATGTCTTTGATACGAATTTAAATATTGTAAATTCATTTGGAGACGGTTTGCTAATTTATCCAACAGAAGTTTCTGTAGATGTAAGTGGTAATGTTTATGTAGTTGACAGAGGGCTAAATCCGATTTCAAATTCGCCAAAAGTGCTTGTTTTTGACAAGGCTTATAAACTAATTACAACTTTTGGAAGTTTATCTAATAGCATAACTTCTATCCCAAATGGGTCCTTTTTAACACCTACAGGTATCGCAATAACACAAGAATCTGTCTATGTTTTTGATTCTGGATATTTTTATTTTCCTCAGCCTAACGCTTCTGCTCCATTTGGTTATCCAGTAATTACTCGACTTTCGGTTTTTACCCCACTTGGCGGCTTTTTGAAAAAAGTGGACTTTGTAAGGAATACTAATTTAGGTGTATTTTTAAGTCCTTTAGGTGTTTCTTTAGATGAATTTGGCAACATGTGGGTATTAAACAAAGGTGGTCTTGATTCAAGCGAGGTTGTGAAGTTGTCGCCAAGTGGTTCATTTGAAAAAACTATCTCAAAAGTTAACGACGCAAATTTACCATCATTAAATTCAATATATGCTGATAAAAAAGGCAATGTAATTTTAGGCGGAACAAATCAACTCTTTATCTTTAAAACTGACGGAAGTTTCAAAAAAAGTATTTCCAACGATAAATTTGGAGTTATAAGGAAAATAACCCTTGCTTCTAATTACTATTTTATTGTTTCTCTCGATAAAAATACAGTATTTAAACTCGATATGAATTTTAATATTGTTGGAGCCTTTACCGTGTGTGAATTACCGTCTTCAATTGCATTTGACTCAAAAGGAAATGCTTTTATACCATCCCTTTTTGATAATTCAATCCATGGGTATGACAAAAATTTTAAAGAAGTCAAAACTTTCTCAAGTAATGGTAAGGGTGCATTTAAACTGTATATTCCTGAAGATATAGCAATTGATAAAGATGATAACGTATACATCGCAAATACCGAAAATGGGAGGATTACGGTATTTACTTCATCGGGAGTTCCTCTATATGAAACTGACTCAATTTACTATGGGTTAGTCTCTTTTGAATTGACCAATTCACATTTACTTACTGCAAATGTATTCCGTAATGTTATTCAAATTTTTGATATCACTAAAAATTATCCTGATTATTCTTTTTCAATTGGCCAATCGCAGGATAGAGTCTATGTCGCTCCTTCTGATTTTGTAAATCTATACTTTAATATTACAAATACAGGGGTAAAGCAGGATAACTATTCATTTAATGTCTTTTTAACAAATTCAGCAGTTTTTTCGATTGGTAATCCCAATGAGGTTTCTAATTTTTCACTTCTACCCAATGCAACTAAAACAGTTAAACTAGTTTTGCAATCTAAAGAAAATGCAAATGAAGGAGATTTTACTGATGTAATAATAAAGGTATATTCAAAAAATGGAAACATTTATAAATCATCAAACATCTCAGTTGTCGTCTTAAAACAATTAAATGAAAGTTTATATTTAGATGATACAACTGGAATGCTTGGAAGTAATATTCTTGTCCCTCTATATCTTAAAAATCCTAATGGAATAAGAGGCGTTTCTTTCGAGCTGAGTTTTGAAAAAAATATTGTTGCTTTTGATCACATTCTATTAACTCAAGAATTATCAAACTCTGTTTTTCTCAAGAATGATACAAGTAATGGAGTAATGTTTCTCATCGAGTTTCCCAAAGAAAAAATTGCCTATAATACAGTAAAAGTTGGGGATATAGTATTTAAACCTTTATCAATTGGTAGAGCAACTCTCAGCATTTCAAACGCAAAATATGTCCTTTTGACTGATGAAATAAGAGACTTTGAAAATTTGATTTCTGGAGGAGTTAGTATAACACCTTATTTAAGTGTTAATCTTCCTGAAGGGTATATAGCAAATGAGCAGAAAATTAATATTGTAGGTAAAACGACCGTAGAGTGCACAGTTTCTATTAATGGGAAAGATGTTTATGTCGATGAATCTGGAAACTTTTCTTTTTCTTATTTGCTTATTAACCACAGTGAAGAAATTCTAATAGTATCTAGGGCAAAAACTTTAGAAGAAAGTGTAAGGAAAATCAAAGTTTTTTACAAAGGAAATATAAAACTGACCGTTGAATTAAAAATAAACGATCCAATCATGCATGTAAATAGTTTTCCTGTTGAAATTGATCCAGGGAGAGGAACTACTCCTATAATTTTAAGTGGCTGGAATAGAACATTGGTGCCAATCCGTGCTATTGTTGAAGTTTTTGGAGGCTCAATTTCTTGGTCTCAAAACGACCAAGTTGTTACTATACTCCTAGACGGTAAGACAATAAAACTCCAGATTGGTAATAATGTTGCGATAGTAGATGGTAAAAACGTTCAAATTGATCCTAATAATCCTTTAGTCAAGCCCATTATTATAAACGATAGAACCATGATCCCGTTAAGATTTGTATCAGAATCTTTAGGGTGTAATGTGACATGGTTTGATAAAGAGAGAATTGTAAGAATTGAGTATATAAAACCTTAATTCATTTTGGCCCAAGAATAATTGTATTCAAGTAGTCGGCTAACTTTATAAATTTATTTTCTCTACCTACATGATTAAAAGTTATTTTCTCAAATTTTGGAACAATTGTCAGAACCTCTTCATTGAGAATTTTAAGGTTAGGTGATTTTACTTTATATTCTCCTTTAATTTGGGAGATAAGTAAGAGGGAATCGGAATAAACAGTCAATTCTTCATAGGAATCCTTTAAAGCCTCTTTAAGTGCTAATAACAAAGCAGAATATTCTGCAACATTATTGATTGCAAGTCCGATGTATTCGCTATGGAACTTAATAATATTTCCATCCAATACAAAAACATAGGAACATGCACTTTTTCCTGGGTTCCCTCTTGATGCACCATCTGTATAAATATCAATCTTATGCATTTTTCAAAGCTTCTCTAAAAAGTTCTGGGATTTCTTTACCAATACCAATTAAATGTATTTCATTAAAGACTCCTCCATTAAATCTTAAGAATTTTAAAATAGTTTTTACAATAATCTTTGTGCCTTTTTCTTTTGGAAAGCCAAATATTCCACAACTTACTGCTGGTATTGAGAG
>JAINCR010000064.1 GCA_036574215.1 Caldisericaceae bacterium | reverse complement strand
TCTGAAATTACCTGACCGCCCGTAAGAATTGCAATATCTTCAAGCATTGCTTTTCTTCTATCTCCAAAACCAGGAGCTTTTACTGCTACACATGAGAAAGTTCCTTTGATTTTATTTAAAACAAGTGTTGCAAGAGCTTCTCCTGTTACGTCATCTGCAATAAGAAGGAAGGGTCTACCAGTTTGAACAATTTTTTCAAGAAGTGGTAAAAACTCTTGTATTGAAGAAACTTTTTTGTCAGTGATGATAATGAATGGGTCTTTTAATTCAGCCTCCATCCTATCAGCGTCGGTTACAAAATATGGCGAGACGTAGCCTCTATCAAACTGCATTCCTTCGACAGTTTTTACTTCTAATCCAAGTCCTTGTGATTCTTCAACTGTTATTACACCTTCTTTACCAACCTTATCAACTGCATCTGCTATTGCTTCTCCAACTTCTTTTATCTTTGAAGAAACAGTTCCAACTTGCGCAATCTCCTCTTTTGTGGAGATCTCCTTTTTAAATTTTTTCATTTCCTCAATAACTGTTTCAACTGCTTTATCGATCCCTCTTTTTATAAGAAGTGGGTCTGCTCCTGCTGTAACGTTTTTAATACCTTCATCGATCATTACTTGAGAAAGCACTACTGCTGTTGTAGTGCCATCGCCTGCTGCATCTTCGGTTTTTGAAGCAACTTCCTTAACAAGTTGTGCTCCAATATTTTCGTTTGGATCGGCTAAATCGATTTCTTTTGCAATTGATACTCCATCGTCTGAGAGAAGTGGAGAACCAAATTTCCTTTCAAGTGCTACATGCTTACCTCTCGGACCAAGAGTTACTTTTACAGTGTTTGCTAATTTATCTACTCCTGCTTGAATTGTTTTTCTTACTTCTGTTCCGAAAATAATTTGTTTTGCGTCCATAATTACACCTCCTTATTTAAGAATTGCAAGAACTTCTTTTTCTGAGATAATCAAATACTTATCGTCATTCAACTTAATTTCAGTTCCTGCATACTTTGAGAATACTACCGTATCACCTACTTTTACTTCTAATGGCACTTTCTGGCCATTATCAAGAAGTCTACCACTACCTACAGCAATAACTTTTCCTTTCTGTGGTTTTTCCTTTGCTGTATCAGGAAGAACAATACCAGATTTTGTCTTTTCTTCCTCCTCTTCAATTTTAACTACGATGTGATCATGAATAGGAATGATTTCTGCCATACAAACAACCTCCCTTCATATTTTTTTGTTATTATTTAGCACTTTGTTTATTAGAGTGCTAAATAATTATATAAGGTTTAGAATTTATGTCAAGGGGTTAGGATAAAGAATGACAGAATTTTAAGAAAATTAGTTTTTAGACGTTTTTTTGATCTTTATAGTATTTGTCCTCTTTTTCTAATTCTTCAAGCCATTCTTTTACTTTCCATTCCATAGCAGTAGGAGTGATGGTTGCAAAGATTACATCTTTTAGATCAACAGAACTTTTTAGACTCTGTATAATTTTAGCAATTTCTTCGTTAGAAAAATTTCCCATAAGAAAAAACTTTTTCATTTTTTCACCTACAAGTATTATAACAAATACTTTAAAAATTCCATAATTGAGCGATCTTTTGCAATTTTTTTAGGCCATATGGAGGATTAGTCTTCTTTTTTTTGTTATTCAATTTGGAGTCTTAATAGAGTATCTCCCTAAAAATAAATATTAGTTTTTTAAATGAAGCAAGCAAATCTTACTATGTTTATCTTCCTAAGAATTTTTTGGCAAAAGAAGTATTTGGCAAATACAAAAATTTGTTGAAATTAACCAAATTTATTATATTATTAGTTGTGAAAGAGCTTTTTTTGAAATTATACTCTGAAGATGAGACTATTGAACTTGGTAAAAGACTTGCAAAGGCTCTTTATGGTGCAACGGATAATTTCCTTATTGCTCTTTCGGGGCCACTTGGTGCAGGTAAAACAACTTTCATTAAGGGTTTTTCACTTGGTTTTGGAGTAGAGAACTATGTTGAAAGCCCAACTTTTGTATTTTTAAATATTTATAAGGCAAGTATTCCAGTTTATCATTACGATATGTACCGCGTTGATGAAGTTAGAGATATTGATGATTTAGGTATCTTTGATATGGTTTCAAAAAAAGGTTTTCATCTTTTTGAATGGGGTGAAAAGTTAAAAGACCTATTGGACTTTGATCTTGAAATATATTTTAAGATTCTTGATGAATCTTCAAGAGAAGTGCATTTTAAATTTTTTAGATTGGAGTATATTATAGATGAACTATCTTTTACTTAGTCAATCTTTTTATCCTACTATGAGTTTGTTATTTTCTAATAAATCTCTAATCTATTCTGTTATCCAATATCCAAATGAACAATACCCTAATAACCTTATTTTTTTAACAAAAACTATGTTTGACATTTTGAAGATTGATAAAAAAGATCTTGGGGGTATTTTCGTCATTTATGGTCCAGGCAGTTTTACCGGAACTCGTATTTCTGTTGTTGATGCAAAAATTCTTGCGTATTCCTTATCAGTTCCACTTTATCCTGTTAATTCACTTGAACTTACTGCTGCTCATGTTAGTGGAAAAGTATCTGCCATTCTTTCTGCTTCGAAAAATGAATTTTTTGTTGAAGATTTTGAAGATGGGAAAAAAATATCCGATGTTGAGATTTTTAATCTTGAAAAAATTGTAAATTCTGATAAAATCTTTGTCTCATTTGAGAAGTTAGAGAATTTTAAATCCTATAAACAGGTTTTCCCGGATGTTGAAGTGATAAGAAAATTTTGTTTAAATTTAGTTTTGAAGAAACAGTTTATTGAAGACCCTCTTTCTTTGAAACCGCTTTATTTAAGAGCAGAAGAAAAACTTTTTAAAAAGATAAGATGATTGGCGAAATTGAAATCGTAAAAGCAAAAATAACGGATGTAAAAAAGATAATTGAGATTGAAGAAAAGTCATATAAAGACCCTTGGCCGAGAGATGTTTTTATAATAGACTATATGTTCAACTCTTCTTCAGACTATTTTGTTGCTAAAAGTCATGGAAAGGTGCTTGGTTTTATAGGGTTATGGTATGAAGGTAAAAAGTTGCACATTATAAATGTTGCTGTTGACCCTGAATCAAGAGGGCAAGGTGTTGGCACTATGCTCCTTGAATTTGCTATTAAACTTGGTATAAATAAAGGTTTTGATCTTGTATATCTTGAAGCAAGAAAATCGAATGTTGTTGCTCAAAATCTTTACAAAAAACTTGGCTTTAAAGAAGTAGAAGAATTAAAAGCGTATTACCAAGATGGAGAAAATGGTATCCGTATGGAAAAAATATTAAGGAGTAAAAGCGATGATAACTTTAGGGATAGAAACTTCTTGTGATGACACAGCAGTAGCACTTATAGAAAACGACGGGAAAATTCTTAGTAATGTTTTAACTTCTCAAGATGTTTTTCATAGAGATTTTGGTGGAATAGTTCCTGAAATTGCTTCACGAAAGCATGCAGAACTCATAGGCTATACGATTGTTGAGGCTTTAAAACTTGCAAAAAAAGAGCTTAAAGATATTGACCTTATATCTGTAACAAAAGGGCCTGGCTTAGTTGGTTCATTACTTGTTGGAATTGAAGCTGCAAAATCACTATCCTTTGCATTAGATAAGCCATTAATTGGTGTTAACCATCTTGAGGGTCACATATACTCACTTTTTTTAGAAGGCACACCTCTCTATCAAGTTAAAAGTGTTTTTCCGCTTCTCATTCTTATTGTATCTGGAGGGCATACAGAACTTGTTTTAATGGAAGATTTTCTTTCCTATAGGGTGCTTGGCAGAACAAGAGATGACGCTGCAGGAGAAGCAATAGATAAATTTGCACGTTTTCTTGGATACGGTTATCCTGGAGGACCGATAATCGAAAAATTGGGGATTGATGGCGACCCAGATAGATATCCTTTCCCAGGGCTATCGTTTAAAGGTTCCTCTTATGAATTCAGTTTTAGTGGTTTAAAAACCGCAGGTATTTACTTTATTCAAAAAAACCCCGACGTTGTAAAAAATGACCTTTCTTCACTTTGTGCAAGTTTTGAGAATGCTTTAGTAAAGATACTTGTTGAAAGAACTATTAAAGCAGCAAAATATTTTAATGTCAAAGGTATTGGTGTTGTTGGAGGTGTTTCAGCAAACAAAAGACTTAGAGAGACTTTTTTAAGTAAATCACCAATTGAAGTATATTTTCCGCCAAAACAACTTTCAACAGATAATGCTTCAATGATTGGATTAGCAGGTTATTTTCATTACACATTAAAAGACGAAGTTTCCGCTCTTACACTTGATGCCATCTCAAGACTTGAATTGTGATTAGAGTAATATCTTTTTGCAATTGGAATTTAAGTTATTAGATGTCAACTTCAAAAACAGAGGCAATACTTTCTTCTAGGAAAATTGAAATTTTTTTCTCAAATGAAGTTTTGTCAAATGTTGTGTAGTAGGTTATTTCTCCTATTTTGTTATTTTTTCCTACTTCTTCTAAGTATTTTTGAGTTTCGTATATTACATAGTCTGCGGGGTCAATAACTTCAATGCCATCTCCTACAACGTTTTTTACTACTTTGTAAAGGAAAGGAAAATGTGTGCATCCAAGGACAAGTGTATCAACTGAGGTTCTAAGTATAGGCTCTAATTTTTCTTTTGCAAGGGTGCAGGCATAATCATTATAACTTATGCCGTCTTCAACTAAGTTTACAAGTTCTTGAGATCCAACTTCAAAAACTTCGATACTTTTATCAATCCTTTCAATTTCTTTTTTATATGCATGTTTTTTTGCTGTTAATGGTGTTGAAATTACACCTACTTTTTTGTTTTTGGTAGTATTTACTGCATATCTTGCTCCAGCCTGTATCATTCCAATAACTTTTATCGGTTTTGCTAACTCTGTAAGGTCGTCTATTGCAATTGATGAGACAGTATTGCAAGCAACAATAATAAGTTTAACTTCCTTATTTAGTAAAAATTTGGTGATGGCTTTTGCGCGCTCTTTTACTTCTTCTTCAGTTTTTGTGCCATAAGGAAAGTGTTTTAAATCCCCCACATAAATTATATCTTCTTCTTTAAAGTATTTTTTAAGCACCCTTACAACACTCAATCCACCTACACCAGAATCAAAAATGCCAATAGGTCTATGGTTGAACATTGAAAAACCTTTCTATTCCTTCAAGAAGTGCTTCCGCTACCTTGTTTTGGAAAGTAGGGTCTTTTAAAAGGCTTTCTTCCTGCGGATTTGAAATAAAACCAATCTCAGTTAATATTGCAGGCATTGTGGTAACGTTTTTCACTACATAGAGGGGACTCTTTTTAATACCTCTATCTATTGTGTTTAATTTACTTACAAGAGCATTTTGTATTACTTGAGCAAAGGCTTTTGATGTTTCATACCAATAGTAAGTTTCTGTCCCTTTTGCATCTTTATTTGTTGAAGAATTAAGATGAATTGAGATGAATAAATCTCCTGAAGATGTATTTGCAATTGCAACTCTACCCTGTAAATTTGGGTTGTTCAGATCATCTACTGTGGTATGTGTTAAAATTACCTTTGCTCCATGTTTTTCAAGGAGTTCTTTTAATTTTAAAGCAACATCAAGGACAATGTAGGCTTCTTTTGAACCAGAGTAACCTATTGCACCTACATCGAGGTATTGACCTGAATAACTGCCGTGTCCCGGATCAATCACGATAATTTTATTTGAAAGTGAAAGATTAGTGTTATAAGCTACTGAAAGTTTAACAATATTATCTTTTACTTCAATTGAATAGTTATCGGCTTGCACAAAGATTTTAGGTGGTGTAGAAGAGGATCTATGGGAATGACTATACTCGATTTTATCAATTGTTTCTGCATTAAAAATGTAAAATTCTTTACCGTTTATTTCTGTTTTTGTTATATTGGTTGGGAAAGAGAATGTAAGGATAATTGATTTGTCCTTTTTCTCAATGGATTCAAGATTTGGATCTATGAATATTTTGTTTTGTATTTTTGTTACAGAGACAGGTAATACATCACTTATTTTTGATAAAGCGATATAGTTTTCGTTATCGATTGCTTTTAAAACTGAGTCATTAAAATTAATTGTCTTTCCATAGAAGTTTATAGAAGAGCCAGTCATTTTCAAATTAAAGCCGTTTAAAAGATCTTCTAAGTTAATGTAGAGTTCATTATCTACTGCATTTACCCTTGTAAATACAATCCTTCCACTAATTTCAAGGATTTCTTCGTTAACTTTTGGTAATTTAAGATGTAAAATTTGGTTAGTTTGACCTTTTTCTAATTCGTAAGGAGTCTTTGTTAAAAGGTATAAGGTTAAGATTGTTGAACCATTTGAAGAAGCTATAGCGTATCTTGTGAGCGGAAATATTGGCACTTCGCTTTGCATTGAAGAAGTAAGAAGGTTTGTATTTTTGTAGGTTAAAACAAGTCTTATTGGGTCTTCTGATAGAGTAAATGTTGGCTCTTTAAGGGCATTTCCTTCTATTTTGATGTCAATTCCTACTTCGGAGATGCGCCATGTAACGCTACTTATTGTAGACTTCTCTTCTTTTGCAATTGTAATTGTATCTTCTCTTAGCCAATAGAATTTGCTATTGTATTTTACTTCGAACCATTTTTCTTTATTAGTTGCTACCCCAACTATTGAAAGGACGGTATCTTTTGGAACAACGTATCCAACTTTGTACTGTGTGCTTGGGCCTTCTCTTAAATTAGTAGAGTATAGAGTTTTACAATGATTTCCAATGAGGGTAATATCGAGATTAACTTTGTCTTTATCAAAGGTAAAATAATCACTTATTGCATACCCTGTTTTTCCCTTGTATACTACCTCAGGCCATAGTTCTCCTAAGTGGTTTTTTGCAAATCCTCTAATTTCAACCTGATCGCCTCTATTTATTAAGTCCAATTTCTCATAATCAGTTGAAGGTCCCCTTCTTAAATTGATAAAATCGGTTGCAGTTGCTTTGATTTTTGTAGGATTTGTTGTATTGGATGTTTCATTTGTTGTATTAGAAGTTTCGTTTGTATCGGTTTGTGAGTTATCTGGTGTTTTTGTAGTCTCTTCCACCTTTTTTGTATACCAAGATGCAACAAAAAGATAACTGCCATTTTCTTCGTATTTATACCAAACTTCTCCATCGTTTCTTTTTATGATTTTAATTACATTTAATTTTGTGTCTTTTTGGATTCTTTTAACAAGGTTAAATACTGTTCCTGGACCACTTCTTACATTTAAATAGTCTACACTCACTAAAACAGTAAAATTTGCATCTTCTGAAGTAAAAGTAATGCCACTGTTAGATAATAAATATGAAGCTATATAGCCAGTTTTATTCCTGTTAAAATCGTAAACCTTAATCCATCGAGTGCCATTTTGGTCTTTTGTTGAACTTAATTTTAAAAGATACGTATCCTTTGGGAGTGTTGAAATAATTGAGTATGAAGTAGAAGGTCCACTTCGAAAGTTTACATCGTATGTATTTGTTTTTAGTAGTTCGTATGAAGGCAAACCAAAGGAGGAATCTATCATGATAAATTCGAATAGCATCACTATAATAGATAAAATTATAAAATATTTTTTTATCATATATTCCTCATTTCTCTTTTTGCAATTTTCTCTTCGATTTTTTTCTTATTTCCGTAGAGTTTCTTCTTTCTAACAAGCGCAATTGTAAGTTTAAGTCTGTTATTATTCGTATGAACATCTAAAGGAAGTATTGCAAGTCCTTTTTCTTTTACTTTCGTGCTCCAACGTATGATCTCATTTTTGTGCAGTAGTAGTTTTCTTCTTCTTTTTTCACTTGTACTGGCGTGAAGAGATGGGGGCATTTGGATGAACATTTTATAAATAAAGAACTCATTATTCGTTTCCTTGATGTATGCACCATCTAAACTTACTTTACCATCTCTTATAGATTTTACCTCAAAACCCTTTAATTCTATACCTACTTCTAATTTATCGATGATTTCAAAATCCCTTAAAATCTTTTTGTTTGTTGCAATTACTTTTTCTTCCATTTCATCCTCAAATCGTCTAAAACAACTTTTAGTTCTCCTGACAACGCCGAACAAAATCGCATATTTTTATTTATTATAGGATGTTTAAATGAAATTTCATAAGAGTGGAGAAATTGCCTGTCTATTTTTATATTCTTATCGGCTTTACCGTATAACGTATCTCCTACTATTGGATGTCCTATGTGCGCCATATGGACTCTTATTTGATGTGTTCTTCCTGTTTCAATTTTTACAGAGAGTAAACTATACGGTCCTATGGTTTCAATTAACTTATAATGAGTTATTGCAGATCTTCCGTAAATAGAAATTTTCATTTTTGTTGTTCCTGGTATTCTTTTAATTGGAAGGTTTATCGTCCCACATTTTTCTTTTAAATTACCTTTTACTAAACATATGTATTTTTTCTCAATTTCGTGATTTTTGAGCATATCACTTAAAAGTTTATGGGTTGTATTGTCCTTTGCGACAATCATAAGTCCAGAGGTATCTTTATCGAGTCTATGCACAATCCCAGGTCTTGAAGTCCCACCTATTGTTGATAAATCTTTAACATGGTATAGAAGTCTATTAACAAGTGTATCTTTTGTTTTACTTCCGACGGGATGTACTGTAAGGTGTGCTTCTTTGTCAATGATAACAAGGTATTGGTCCTCATAAACTATTTTTAAATCTTTGTTCTCGTAGGTAATTTCAGGAGATTCTTTTTCTTTCTCTTTTATTATGATTTCATCTCTTGGTTTAACTTTAAAAGACGGTTTTAGGACTTGTTTACCATTTACAAAAACAAAACCTTCTTTAATAAGTGTTTGTAAATAGTTTCTGCTGTATTCTAATTTTGACTCAACAACCTTGTCGAGTCTTCCTGCTTCCTCAACTTTGAATCTATTCTCCATACTTAAGATAAGTGAATATGAATAGTGCTAATCCAATATCAATTGAGGCATCGGCGATATTAAAAACAGGCCAATGGTGGAGATAGAGAAAATCAGTAACATATTTTAGAAACACTCTATCTATGAAATTACCTCCAATACCCCCTAAAATGAGCCCAAGGTAAATTTCTTTTAAAGGTAAATTGATGCTTTTTTCCAAGATGATAATACCGCCCATTACAATTACGCTTATCATGGCAATTGTGGTTGTTGAATCTTTGAATAAGCCAAAAAGAGCACCTGTATTTTTAACATAGGTAATAGAAAATACATGTGGAATTAAAGTAATTTCCTCTCCGATCAGTATGAACTTTCTTACAACGAATTTTGTTAATTGGTCTACTGCCATTACAAAGAATGCAATTCCAAAAAAATACAAATCTTTTTTATTCATAGGTAAATTTTACTCAATTCATTAAAATTTTAAAAGTGAATTTTGTTTTATATTAATCCAATGTATAATATACTTTGTATAACTAAATCTGTTTTTGAGTATAGGAGGTAATTTTATGATTATTAAAGAAGGTAATAGCACTATAGCAATTCGTATGTTTGATGGTGAAGACTTTATAGAATCAATCAAAATTGTATGCAAAAATTACAAAATTGACAGCGCCACCATTTCGGGCATTGGAATGTTTAGAAACGTAGAACTTGGATACTTTAATGGAAAAGAATACGTAAAGAAAACCTTTGAAGGCCTTAGTGAGATTATTTCTCTTCAAGGGAGTATTAGTGTTACAGATTCTGTTGGAGATATTGTTATCCATGTGCATACTGCAATTGGCCTTCACGATTACACAGTGGTAGGTGGTCATCTTATAAATGGCACACTCTTCAATGGAGAAATTTTCATAGAGAGATTACATAACATAACCCTATTGAGGAAGGATGAGAAAACTGGTCTAAAGGGATTATACCCTGCTTAATATACTTTTAAAAAGGTGAAATTATGGAATTGTCAAAAGAATACACACCGTCATTAGTTGAAGAAAAAATATATAAAACATGGGAAGAAAATGGTTATTTTGATTCAGAGATTAATCCCAATAAAGATAAGTTTGTAATAGTAATGCCACCTCCAAATGTTACAGGAAGATTACACATAGGACATGCACTAAATTTTACCTTGCAAGATATCTTTGTAAGGTTTAACAGGATGTTTGGTTTAGAAACTCTATTTTTACCAGGTATCGACCATGCAGGTATAGCAACGCAGTCTGTTGTTGAAAAAGAACTTCTTTCAAGGGGCATAAAAAAGGATGAATTAGGAAGAGAGAAATTCTTAGAAGAGGTATGGAGTTGGAAAGAAAAATATGGCAATATAATTATTGAGCAATCAAAAAAGCTTGGTGTCTCTGCCGATTGGAGACGTCTGCGTTTTACTCTTGACGACAAATACGCAGATGCTGTTCTTGAAGCGTTTGTTAAATATTACGAAGAAGGGTTACTCTACCGAAGTGAACGAATTATCAATTGGTGTCCTCATTGTCATACTGCACTTTCAGATATTGAAGTTGAATACTATGAAGAACAGTCAAAGCTCTACTATTTAAAGTATCCCTTTGAAGACGGAGGAGGTTACATCATTGTTGCAACTACAAGACCAGAGACGATGCTTGGGGACACAGCAGTTGCAGTAAACCCAGATGATGAGAGGTATAAAAAATATGTAGGTAAGTTTGTTATTCTTCCTCTTGTCAATAGAAGAATACCAATTATAGCTGATGCCTCCTGTGATCCAAATTTTGGAACAGGAGCAGTAAAAGTTACTCCTGCACATTCAGTAGAGGATTTTGAAATCGGAAAAAGACACAACCTTGAGATTATAACTGTAATAAACGATGTTGCAAGGATGGTTAATGTTCCTGAGCGTTATCTTGGTTTAACAACATTAGAAGCAAGAGAAAAGATCATAGAAGATTTAAGTAAAGATGCTTTAGTTGAGCGCATTGAGGATTATACTCACTCTGTAGGCCATTGTCAACGCTGTGGCACAGTTATTGAACCTTTAGTCTCAAAACAGTGGTTTTTATCCATGGAAACCCTTGCTAAAGAAGCTAAAGAGGCTGTAGAGAGCGGAAAAGTTAAAATTATCCCTGATAAATGGGTTAAAGTATATTTTAACTGGTTGGATAATATAAGAGATTGGTGTGTTTCAAGGCAACTTTGGTGGGGACATAGAATCCCTGCATATTACTGTGATGATTGCGGAGAGGTTGTTGTTTCAAAAACGAAGCCTGAGCAGTGTCCAAAATGTGGAAGTAAAAATATACACCAAGATGAAGATGTTCTTGACACTTGGTTTTCTTCGGCGCTATGGCCTTTTGCTACATTGGGTTGGCCTAAGAAAACACCTGAGTTGAATTACTATTATCCTACTTCTCTTCTTATTACTGGCTACGATATACTTTTCTTCTGGGTTGCAAGAATGATATGGAGTGGAATGCACTTTATGAAAGAAGAACCATTTAAAGTAGTTATGCTCCACGGCCTTGTAAGAGATGAAAAAGGTAGAAAGATGAGTAAATCTCTTAAAAATATCGTTGATCCACTTAACCTTATAGAAGAATACGGTGCCGATGCTCTAAGATTTACTCTTGCCTCTCTTAGCACATTAGGTGGTCAGGATATTAACCTTTCTAATGAGAGACTAAAAGCATCAAGAAACTTTATTAACAAGATATGGAATGCTTCGAGATTTGTTCTTATGAATCTTGAAGATTTTAACCCAAACGAAATAAGAGAAGAAGATTTAGAACTTGAAATTGAAGACAGATGGTTTTTAAGTAGGCTTAATAAACATATAAAAATGGAAGTTGAGTATTTTAAAGATTACGATGTAGGTGAAGCAGCAAGAAAATTGTATGAGTTTGTTTGGGGTGAGTTTTGTGATTGGTATATTGAACTCTCAAAATTGAGGCTATATAGTAATGATGCTAGGAAGAAGAAAACTGCACAGTTTTTACTTTGGAAGTCGCTTGTAAGTATATTAAAGATGTTGCACCCATACATACCCTTTGTAACAGAAGAAATTTATTCTTATATTCCAAATGTTGATAAGCCACTTATAAAAGCTCCGTTTTCACAAGTTGAAGATTCTTACATTAACGATGAAATTGAGCGAAAGGCTGATTTTATTTTCCAAGTTATAAAGGGTATTAGAAGTATAAAAGCAGAGCTTGGCTTACCACTTGTAACTGAACTTAATGTAAGCTACTCCTCACTTTCGGAGGATGAGAAAACTCTTATTGAACAAGAAAAAGATAAAATTATGAAAATTGCAAAAGTTAAAAATATGACTTTTGTGGAAGAGAAACCAGAAAGAGCATTAAGAAGCGTTATCTTAGGAACAACAATATTCGTTGAACTACCGTTTGAATTTGATTTAGAAAAGGAAAAAGAGAAGTTTATTAAAAAGCTTGAAGGTGTAGATAAGGAGCTAAAGGCTATAAATTCACGATTACTTAATCCTAGCTATCTTGAAAAAGCATCAAAAGATGTTATAGAAAAAGATAAAAGACTTGCCTTGGAACTTGAAAAGACTAAATTGGTTTTACTAAACCATATAGAAGACTTAGGGGGCAAGTGAGACTTAAAGATAGTTTAGACGAAATTTTTAAATTAGGAGGTAGGTTAAATCAACCTGCCAAGTATGGATTGGAAAATATAAAAGGGGTCCTTGACGCGCTTGGTAATCCAGAGGATAAAGTCACCTATTTTCATGTAACTGGAACAAAAGGCAAGGGCTCTACAACGAATTTTATTACTTCGATATTGAAAAGACATGGTTATAAAGTTGGAATGTATATCTCCCCGTCACTATTTTCAACCCTCGAAAGGATTAGTATTAATGGTGAACTCATTTCTCCTAAAGAGTTTGTTTTAATCTGGGAGACTCTTTGGAAAGTATTGAAAAATCTTGATAAGGAAAAACTTCCTTCTACTTTTGAAACTTTTACCATTATGGCATTTTTGTATTTTCTTAAAAAGAATATCGACTATGGTGTTATTGAGGTTGGCCTTGGAGGTCGGCTTGATGCTACAAATGTTATAAAATCACCTCTTGTAAGCATTATTACTGATGTAAGTTTTGATCACCAAAAATATCTTGGAAACACAATTAAAGAAATTGCTTTTGAAAAATCAAAGATTATAAAAGAAAACCGCCCTGTTGTAATTGGTGTAAAAGACGAAGAAGCAAAAGAGGTTATATCAAGTGAGGCAAAAATTAACAAATCTCCGTATTTTATTTTGGGGAAGGATTTTGAATTTAGAAATATTAGAGTTTATGAGGGTTTCCAAGTATTTGACTTTGTTTCACTTTCACATGGTTTTAGGCTAAATGAAATAAAACTTCATAATCTTGGATATTTT
>JAINCR010000063.1 GCA_036574215.1 Caldisericaceae bacterium | reverse complement strand
TGACAATAGTATTACTTTCCTTGAAACCAATAAAAGAAAAGGAGAAATTGAAGAGAAAAGAAATGATGAGGCTAATGAAGAATCAGCTGTAATCGAAATTATTTATAACGAAAAAGTTATTGAAAATGTTCTTTTGCTACATAACAACCAATTTCTATCTTTTGACTTTTCAACAAACCTTTTTTTAAAAGTAGACGAAATTGAACTGTTAAAGAAAATCATCTCAGATGAAAATATCCCAAAATACACAAATTCTTTAAAAATGCTCTATAAATTGGCTGATTACCTTGAAGTAGAAGTAAAAAACGTTCCGTTAGATTACGTGCTTGCCTTATATGTGCTTGATCCAGACTTGAATGATTTTGCAGTTAAGAATTATGACAAGTTTCTTAAAGATGTGCCATCATTCTCTAACAAATTTGAAGAGATGAAATTTATATTAGATTATGCAAATGAAATTATTGATACCTTAAAAAAAGAAGGTTTATTTGAAGTATACAAAAATATAGAATTGCCTCTTTTAAAAGTGCTCTTCTTGATGGAAAAGAAAGGAATAAAAATTGATACAAATTGGTTTACAAAGTTAGATATGGAAATTAACGAAGAAATCAACAGAGTTGAACAAGAAATATATAAACTTGCTAATATTTCCTTTAATATTTTATCGCCCAAACAACTTTCTTCAGTATTATTTGATGTGCTTGGTATTACTCCACCAAAGGATTTTAAAGGAAGCACAGGGGTTTCCATTCTCTCTGAGATTGTTGAATCTCACCCTATTATTCCACTTATTTTAAACTACAGACACTTAGTAAAACTTAAAAACACCTACATTAAACCAATACCCTCTCTTGCTTCAAAAGAAAACAAAAGGCTTCATACAATTTTTCATGAAATTGGCACTGCGACTGGTCGGTTAAGGAGCACAAACCCAAATCTTCAAAACCTTCCTATTAAAGATAGTTGGGGTATCAAAATACAAAAAGGTTTCATTGCAGATGACGGTTTTAGCTTAATAAGTTGCGACTACTCTCAAATTGAATTAAGAATCTTAGCACATTTATCAGAAGATGATAAACTCATAGACGCCTTTTTGAATGGTGAGGATATACACAGAGTAACTGCAATGGAAATATTTTCCTTAAGAAAAGAAGAGGTTACTAAAGAAAAAAGAGATTTTGCAAAGACAATTAACTTTGGAATTATCTATGGTATGTCGCCTTATGGACTTGCTAAACAAACACAAATGACTAAAGAGGAAGCAAAAGACTATATTGAACGTTATTTTAAAAAATACCCAAAAGTCCTCGAATACATTGAGAAATCTGTCGAATTTGCAAGAAAAAATGGGTTTGTTAGAACAATTTCAGGTAGAAGAAGATTTATAAAAGATATAGAAGTAGAAAATAACAATATTAGAGAAAGCACAAGAAGAGTTGCTATAAATAGCCCAATTCAAGGAAGCGCTGCAGATATAATAAAATTGGCAATGGTTAAAATAAATGAAGTTTTAGGTGAGGACGCTAACATTCTTCTTCAGATACATGATGAGCTTATTTTTGAAGTTAAAGATGAGAAAATAGATATGTATATACCAAAAATTAAAGAAATTATGGAAAATATTGTTTCTTTAAAAGTTCCTTTAATAGTTGATATTGCCTACGGGAAAACTTTAGGAGATGTTAGGAGCGTCTAATCTATGAAAGTAATCGGACTTACAGGCAACATTGCTTCGGGCAAATCTGCTGTAAGCAAATTTTTAAAAGAGTTAGGTGCAGAAGTTATAGATTTGGATAGTCTTGCAAAATCTTTACAAGATTCAAATTACTTAGGGGTAATTGACAAGATTAAACAAACTTTCGGTGACAAAGTTATTTTATATGATAATATTTTAAATAGAAAACTCCTTGCTAAAATTGTATTTCATAATAAAGACGAACTCAAGAAACTAAACGATATAATGATTCCTGTTCTAACAGAAAAATTAATTTTAGAGATTGAAAGGCATAGAGAAATAGGAACAAATTTTTTAGTTTTGGATGCAGCCATACTATTTGAAGCAGAGTGGGACAAATTAGCCGATATTACTGTTGTGATATGCATACCAAAAGAATTACAGCTAAAAAGACTAATAGAACGTGAACAAATTGACGAATTTGAAGCACTTGCAAGAATCAATGCACAGATGCCAATTGAAGAAAAAATTAAAAAAGCCGATATTGTCATTAAAAATACAGGAACCATAGAAGAATTAAAAGAAAAGGTAATCGAAGTGTGGAAGAAAAAAATACTTTCTACCTAAGTTATTCAAAAATATCAACTTATATAAAGTGCCCATTACGCTACAAATTTATATATGTAGATAAATTGCCAACTGAAGTTAAACCATACTTTAGTCTTGGTAATTCTGTGCATAAAGTCCTTGAAAAATTTTACAGTCCGAACGAAAATTTTATAGTCCTTAAAAAGCTTCCATTTCAATATCTCCTCGAACTTTTTGAAGAAAACTGGATAAGTGATGGCTACAAAACCCAAAAAGAAGAAAATAATGCTAAAGAGAAAGCAAAGAAGATGTTAATTGGATATTACAAAAAGCATATTTTTGGTTTTAAACCTGCTTATGAAGTAGAAACTAATTTTTCTTTCCCTTTTTTAGGAGTGGAAATGAAAGGACGACTTGATAGAGTAGATATGATTTTAAATAACTTCATTATCATCGATTATAAAACAAATAGTTTTTTAGAAGATTCTTTTAGAGAAGAAGAGATTTTGCAACCAATTATTTACAATATGGCTGGTAATTACAAGTATGGAGCTGGAAGAATAAAAAAAGTGAGTTTTCACTATTTAAGCAAAGGTAAAAATATCGAATTTGAAATCTCAAATTATATGATGGAAAAAAGTAAAAGAAAAATTGGAGAGATACTTGATAACATATCAAAAGGAGTATACCCTCCTAAAATTAACGGAACTTGTGAAAGTTGTGAGTTTAAGAAGATCTGCGAAGCTTACGCTCTTTCAAAATTATCTCATAAACTTCGTTAACAGCTTTATCTAAGATATCATTGACTACAACATAATCATAAATGTATCTTTCTTCAATTTCTTCTCTCGCTCTTTTTGCCCTTTTTTCAATTTCATGTTGGTCCTCGGTGCCCCTCTTATTGAGTCTTTCCAAAAGCACATCAAAACTAGGTGGCATAAGAAATATTAGTAAAGCCTCGTCGTAAACATTTTTAATTTTTTTTGCTCCTTGCACATCAATTTGAAAAAGCACATCTTTCTTATCTGTAAGACCAAGTTCAATATATCTTTTTGGAATTCCATAGAGATTCCCGTGCACTACTGAGTATTCGACTAGTTCATTATTCTCTATCATTTTTGTGAATGCATCTCTCGTTAGGAAAAAGTAATCAACACCATCTTTCTCGTATTCTCTCATTGGTCTTGTAGTGCAAGTTATTGCTATCTCAAATTTATCATCAAGTTTTACAAGTCTTTTAGTAACAACTCCCTTTCCCACTCCAGATGGGCCTGAAATCACTATAATCAATTTTGAGCCTCCAAAATCTTAATTGCTTCGTTTAATACTTGATCTTCTTCTAACTGCGGATTATTTTTTATTTCAATATCCGGAGTAATTCCGACTTTATTGATACTTTCTTTACTTGGTAAAAGATACTCTTCAACAGTAATTTTAATTGAGTTTCCGTAAGGTAAAGGAAATATCTGTTGAATCACACCTTTTCCAAAAGTCTTCTCACCAATAATTGTTCCTACCTTATAGTGCTTAATGGCTCCTGTTAGTATTTCAGAAGCACTTGCTGTTCCTCCATCTACAAGCACAACAAGTGGAATATTAAGTTTATGTCCAGAGAAAGTTAATGGTGTTAATTTTTCACTCCTATCCTTTGTGTACAGAAGTACTCCAGAGGGTAAAATTTCTGATGCAACTTTCTCACACTCATCGAGTAAACCTCCAGGGTTTCCTCTGAGATCAAGTATTATACCCGAAACACCTCTTTCCTTAAATTCATTTAAAACGTCATTAAATTCTTCGCCAAGCCCTTGAGAAAACATAAAAATACTTACATACCCAATTTTACCGTTATCGTAGTATTTCGTTTCAACTAAAGGAATATTTATTTTTTCTCTAATTATTTTGTAGGTTAATTCTTTGTCATTTCTTCTAACAAGAAGGTTAACTTCCGTTCCAATTTTACCTTTAACTAAAGCGGCAACTTCATCAAGAGATAGGTTATTAGTTGATTTACCGTCAACTTTTACTATTATATCTTTCACTAACAAACCAGCCCTCTCCGCTGGGGATCCTTTAAACACTGTAGAAATTACAGGATATTTAGTGGTCTCATCAAACTTAATAACAACTCCAATTCCTGCATACTCGCCTTTAACTTCCTCCTGAAGTACTTTAGTTTCCTCAGAGTTCATAAATACGGTGTAAGGATCGGAAAGTGAATTTACCATCCCTTTTATTAATTGTTCCTCAGTGATAGGTTTATAAAAATCAGACAATAAATAATCAGCAATTCTTGTAAGAAGAATATGTTGAGAAGTAGTGCTAACCCCAATTGGGTACTTAAAACCTATGAAATACCCAGCAATAAAAGAACCTAATACAACTAAAACTAATGCTAATATAAAATTTTTTTTCATTGCAGCCTCTTATTTATAGTACGAATTTTTTAAAATTCTTGTATTTCTCTAATTGACTTAAATACTCAGAGTATTTTTTGTCGTTCATAAGTGCATGGGTAAATTTCTTTCCTAATTCAACACCTGGCTGATCAACAGGATTTATATTAAGCATTTCTCCTAATGATAGCACTTCTAATTCAAAGAAATATAAGAGTTCACCCAATGATTCTTCATCAATTGTAGAAACTTCAATTGATAAATTTGGTTTACCTGCCTCAGTTAACGCTGCTTTTGTTGCATAGTATTCTTGCTTAAGTAATTCAGAATAGTTCTTATTCAAAAGAAATTCTACATCCTCTTTTTGAATAAATTCACTTCCTTTAATTTTATAATTTTTGTTTTTTTCTTCAGGAAAAACAAAGATTACCAATTTATCATAAGGACCTTCAATAAAAAGTTGCAAAGTGGAATGCTGGTGATATGCACCTCTTGCTACAACCGGGGTAATACCAACATTTACAACATCACCTTCTTTTGAAAACTTTTTACCTATGCTTTCAGCGATAAGCTGCTCATACCACTTACCCAAATATTCAAGGCTATCTGAATAAGAGAATAGCACATTTATATTTACATTATGCTCTTTAAATAATTTATATTGCACAAATGGCAAAATTAAAGCAGCCTCTTCTAAAACATCCGATGTTTCAAAATGCTCTTTCTTTTTTTTGGCTCCATATAGCAATTTTTCAATATCAAAGCCTTCGAAGGCAGTAGAGAACAGACCAACGGAAGATAAAACAGAGTATCGACCCCCAACAAGAGGGTCTATAGGGAAGGCTTTTATATCAAATTCTTTTGCTAACGTTCTTAAAAAACCTTTTTCAGGATCCGTAGTAAATAATACATGTTTTTTGATATCAAGATTCCGTTGTTTTAGAAAATCAAAAATGAGAAGCAGATTCAAAAGCGTCTCAGAAGTAGAACCAGATTTCGTGATAAAATTAAAAAAAGTCTTTTTTAAGTCAAGATTTGAAAGAAGCGTAAGGTTGGTATCGGCATCTATATTGTCTATAAAAAATATTTTTTTAGTATTTTCTAAATTTGTATAGATATTCGATAATCCAAAGTGCAATAGTTCATTACCAACAACAGATCCGCCCATTCCAACAACAACTAAATTATCAAATTGTTCTCTAACTGACTTTGCATACTCTTTTATTTCCTGCAAACTTTTTTGCATTGTGTCAACCAATACCAAGGGGTAATAACTAGATAATTCTTTTCTTATAACATTTTCTTTAATTCTAAATAAAAAATCGCTATTATTAACTATTTCATCTTTTCTAATACCAAACTTTCCTACATTTTCTTCTAATACATTGGTAAAATCAACTATCATGTACCCTCCATTGCTAAATTAAATATTTTGTTTGCTAAATTATTCAAGTTATATAGTTTCTCCAAGGAATCACTCTCACAGTAGATTCTTAACTTGGGTTCTGTGCCTGAAAATCTGAATAAGATACCACTTTCATCTTTAAAAGATATTTTTATTCCATCAGTTTCATCAATTTCTTTATAATCCAAAAAGTCTTTATTTTTAACAATGTAATCTTTAAGTAAATTATTCGCTTTTTCTTTCAAGCTTTCATCAAAAGCAATGTCAATTCTATTGTTGTCCACTTCACCAAATTCTCTGAATAGGTCGTTCTGTAGTTCTTTTAGGGTTTTCCCGAAATGTGATACAATTTCCAACACCAAACCATTTATAAGTATTCCGTCTTTTTCAGTAAGCCAACCTTTAAGTGATGCACCGCCACTTTCTTCTCCTCCAAAAATTGCCTTACCTTCATAAAGCGCTTCACCAATGTATTTAAAACCAACAGGTGTAACAATAGCATCAAAACCATTTTTTCTTGCAATTCTATCAAGTAATGATGTTGTTGAAACTGTTCTTACAACATTCCCCTGCATCCCACGAACTTTAAGTAAATAATAATAAATAATGGAGAGTATTATGTTTGGAGGAATAAAACTTCCATCTTTATCTATAAAACCAAATCTATCTGCATCACCATCTGTTGCAATACCTATATCTGCCTTTACATTCAAGACTTCTTCAGAAAGTTCTTTCAAATTTGCCTCTATTGGTTCTGGGTGAATTTTACCAAAAAAGGGGTCTCTAATTCCGTGAATCATTGTGAAATCTGTAATATTTGAAAGTAGTTCAGGGACAAATCTTCTTCCGGTGCCAAAAAAAGGTTCATAAACAACCTTAAGATTTTTAGCTTTTATTTTATCAACATCTATAAGCTTCTTAAGATCAGAAATATAATCTGTTTTGGTTAAAATCTCTATCAAGTGAGAATCCAAAGCTTCGTCAAATTTTAATGAATTTATTTTTGTGTTTTTTGAGAATGCCTCATCAATATATTTCTCAATTTTTTGAGTTTCTTCGGGTAGAGCAGGTTCTCCAATTTTGTTTGAGAATTTTAGCCCATTATACATATAATCGTTGTGGGATGCGGTAAAATTCAAGCCGCCATCTAATTTTTTAGTTATAACTTCATAAGATACAACAGGAGTTGGGATATCACCTTGTGAATACAGCACTTTTATACCATTATATGCAATAATTTCAGCTGCAGATTTTGCAAAATCTTCCGAAAGAAAGCGCGTATCATATCCCACAATAACACTTTTACCTTCAATCTCTTTAAGATACTTAACTATTCCGTAAACTGCAAATTTAACATTCTCAAAAGTGAAATCGTCTGCAATTATTCCTCTCCAGCCAGATGTCCCAAATTTAATTTTCATTCCTTATTTCCTCGTAAAGTTTTAAATATTGTTTTGCAGAATTTTCCCATGAAAAGTTACAATCCATAGCAACTCTCTTTAATTTCATCATCATGTCTTTATTTTTAAAGAGATTAATTACATACATAGTTAATTTTTCTAGCTCTTCTCCTGAATATTCTTCAAAGGAAAAACCATTTCCACAACCTGTTATCTCTGAGAAGTTATCGACAGTATCTTTCAACCCCCCTGTTTCATGCACAATTGGAAGCGTTGCATATCTTAATGCTATCATCTGACCTAAGCCACATGGCTCGTATTTTGATGGCATAAGGAAGAAGTCTGAAGAAGCATAGATTTTGTGTGCAAGGCTTTCGTCAAATGTAAGGAATAGTTTAAATTTTTCTGGGAAAAGTTCACTTAAAGTTTTTAGTTTTTCTTCCAAAGGTTTTTCACCTGTTCCAAGAATTACAACGTTTATGTTTTCCTTCAAGAGTTTAGTAAGAGCTTCAGTAAGTATATCAACTCCTTTTTGTGATGCAAGTCTACTAACCATTCCAAAAAGAGGGAATTCTAAATTTTGCAAACCTATTTCATTTAAAAACTGTATTTTGTTGTCTTCTTTCAATTCAAGTGTTTGTTTGTTAAAATTCTTATAAATAAAGGTGTCGGTTTCTGGATTCCAAATATCGGTATCAATTCCGTTAAGTATTCCTATTAAGTCTTTTTTTCTAGTTGAAAGGATTCCTTCCAACCTTTCTCCAAACTCTTTAGTGAGGATTTCTTTTGCATATGTTGGGCTCACAGTGCTTATTTTATCTGCAAACACGATCCCTGTTTTCATAAAACTTAGCGACCCATAGAATTCTACTCCATCAATTGTAAAATATTTTGGATCAATTCTTAATTTTTCTAAATAATCACTTTCAAAATTGCCCTGGTATGCAAGATTATGAATGGTAAATAAAGTCTTTAATTTCAAACCTCTATCTTTTATGAATAATGGCAAAAGTCCAGTTTGCCAATCGTTCAAGTGTAAAATATCGGGTTTTAGATCTAATAAGATAATGGTTTCAAGAACAGCCTTATTAAAGAAGCCAAATCTTAAGGCATTGTCAATGTAATCAACCCCTCTTTCACCATAAAGTCCATCTCTTTCAAAATATTCATCTTGTTCAATCAAAATTGCATTTCCGTTGTCGTATAGTTTAAAAATATTCGCAAAACCTTTTACCTTTTTTCCATCAATCTCTACAGAAAAATCAAATTTGTCTACTGGGTCTTTAAAAGTCTCTTTTGTTTTTTTGTAATAGGGCGAAAAAAGGTATGTTTCTTCCCCCATATTTGAGAATACCTTAAATAGTGCACCTGCAACATCTGCTAAACCGCCCGTTTTAGAAAAAGGAACTGCTTCACTTGATACTATTGCGATTTTCATATGTTTTCCTCCTTAGCTTTACGTAAGAATTCTGCTGCTTGCTCTGGAACCATTGGATTAATATAAAAGCCAGAGCCCCATTCAAAACCGGCAAGTTGAGTAAGTCTTGGCACAATATGTATATGGAAATGGTAGTATGAAATATTCAAATTATCTAACGGTGAAGTATGGATATAAAGATTATAAGGAACATTTTTGACGGCCTTTTCTAACATCTTAAGCGAATTTTGTAAAGTTTTTGCAAGTAGTTTAATCTCTGCCGATTTAATTTGACTAAAATCAGAGATATGTTCTCTTGGTAAAATCATAATTTCAAAAGGCACAGTTGCTGCAAAAGGAACAAAAGAAACAAATTTCTCGTTTGAATCAATGATCCTTTCTGTATTTTCCAATTCGTTTTCTACAATATCACAGTATATACATCTTTCCTTGTATTGGTAGTATTTAAGAGCCATATCCATTTCCAATTTCACAACATCAGGTAAAACAGGTGTAGCAATAAGTTGAGAATGTGGATGCTCTAAGGATGCACCAGCCTTTTTCCCTTTGTTTTTAAAAATAAGGATGTATTTCAAACGAGTGTCTTTTCTTAAATCAAGCATTCTCTCTCTAAACATCCAAAGTATCCTTTCAACTTGATCAAGCGGAAGAGTACTAAAAGAATCATAATGGCTTGTGGATTCAACAATTACTTCGTGTGCCCCAACTCCGTTCATCATATCGTAAATACCCAATCCATGCCTGTTTAACTCACCTTCTACTTTTAATGCAGGATACTTATTGGGAATGGTCCTAACGAACCAACCAGGTGAGTTTGGTAAAGTTCCCTCTTTTCTATCCGCAACTATCTCAGGCGGTGTCATGCTTTCATTACCTTCACAAAAAGGACAACCTTCAGGTCCTTTTACTGTATCTTCTTCACTTTTAAAATCAGTTGGCCTCAATGCTCTTTCTGTTGCTATAATTACCCATTTTCCAGTTGTAGGGTCTCTTCTTAATTCTGGCATTTAAACCTCCTATCTTCTTTTAATTGGAAATAACAAAAAATCTTTAACTTCTTTTCCTTCCAAAAGTAATGATTTAATTAATCTGCTTCTAAAAAGTGAGTCAAACTCAAAACCTACCTCGTTTTTATGAAAATCTGAATACCACCAAAAATAGTCACTTGCTTCTGCTCGATAAATCTCATTCAAGAGATCATTTTTTGATACTTCATTTCTCACTTCGGTAAGATGCATCCAGGCAGTATTTGATTCTTCATCACCGACCCATGTATCGAAATATCCATTAATCCAAGAACCTGGTTTGATATTACTCAATTTCACAGAGGCCACTCCTTCGCTTCCAAGAAGTGTATCAGTTTCTTTAAAACTTCCAAAAAACGATTTCAAGAAATCAATACCGTAATCGGGAAAATATTCCCATGGATTTTCTCCATCAAGGATAAGTATTAATTTTTTATTCATTTTAGCTTCATTCTTCAAATCATTTATTGCTTCAGGTGGTTTCATCTTATTATAAACAAACCCAATCTTGTCTGAAACAGAGTGGTTTCGTAAAAACAAGGTCATATCTTTATAGGAATAAATACCCTGACTTAGATTAAAAGGTTTCACAAGTAATTCATCACTTCCTATCCATTTAATGCCATTCTCTTTAAGAAGGTCGATTGTTTCGTCTGATATACTTCCTTCTGCTGGCCACATTCCTTGAGGAGTTATCCCAAAAATCTCTTCTGCTATTTTAATTGACTGTTTTATATGCCAGTTTGCATCATTAATAAAACCAGTTACTATATCAGGAACAATTGCCGTTTCCTTACTCTTTTTTGCTGAGTTAATATCAAGTAGCAGAGGAAGTATAGGGTGATGAAACGGAGTAACAGTAATTTCTATTTGTTTCCTTTTAAGTAATCCTATGTAAAGCCCAAATAATTCTCTAATAATTCTTGTCTCTAAGTTTATAAGAGTTTTTTTATCATCTTTTGTAAAATTGCTCCCTTTCTTCCTTAATTCTATGACCTCTTCATCTAAAGGAGAAAAGGCAGAAAGTTTAAAAATTGTCTGATAGTCTAAAATCTCGCTATTAGTTAGCTTTTCTCTGTATTTAATTTTTTCCTTTAACTTAAGGAAAGTTTCATTTTTAAAAGTTATTGGCACGTTAAATTTTAAAAAAATAAACTGTTTTTCACTTGGCGAGAGATATTCTGGGTCTTTTTCTTCAAGAATCTGAAAATAGTCCTTTTCGCCATCTATGTATCTTTTTAACTGTTCTAAAAGAATGCCAGAAAAATTAATGTTAGCTTTAAAACTTGAATCTTTTAACAACTTAGGCACTGAATAATACCCATTTAAAGAATGCCTTCTAACCCAAGGCAGAATTATTTTGTTTGTTATGCTTTCCTGATAATCAGGTTGATGCATGTGCAACCACAAAAAAATCTTGTTGTCCATTTTTCCTCTTTTATTTGTTTTTTGTTATTAATATACTATAATATTATACAAAATCCGAATTTATTACAAAATATAAAAAATGAGAGGTGAATCTATGGCAGAAGTAAGATTGGTAAACGTTGTAAAAAGATTCGGTAATGTCATCGCTGTCGATAATGTAAATATAGATGTAAAAGATGGAGAATTCTTAGTTTTACTTGGTCCATCGGGCTGTGGAAAAACTACAACACTTAGGATTATTGCTGGTCTTGAAGAGGTAACGTCTGGAGAAGTGTACATTGGAGATAGACTTGTAAATGATGTACCCCCTAAAGACAGAGATATCGCAATGGTGTTCCAGAACTATGCCTTATATCCTCACATGAATGTATTTAAAAATATTTCATTTGGACTTGAATTGAGAAAAGTGCCTAAAGCAGTGATTGAAAAAAAAGTCAAAGAAGTCTCCGAAATGCTTGGTATTGATAATCTCCTTAACAGAAAACCAAAAGAACTTTCCGGTGGACAGAGACAAAGAGTTGCACTTGCTCGTGCAATTGTTAGAGACCCAAAAGTATATCTCATGGATGAACCACTTTCAAACCTTGACGCCAAATTAAGAGTTCAGACAAGAGGAGAACTAATAAAACTCCATGAAAGACTTGGGGTTACAACAGTTTATGTCACACACGACCAGGTTGAAGCAATGACTCTTGGAGATAGAGTTGTAGTAATAAACAAAGGAGTTGTACAGCAAATAGGAACTCCAAAAGAAGTGTTCGATCATCCTGCAAATAAGTTTGTAGCTGGTTTTGTTGGAACTCCTCCAATGAACTTCTTTAATGTTAGAGTTGAACAAGAGGAAGAAAATATTGTTTTAAGAGGTTCTGATTTTTCACTCACAGTTCCTAAGGATTTTGCAGCAATACTTAAAAATGCGAATATTCAAGGTAGAGAAGTAATTTTAGGCATTAGACCTAAAGATATCTTCCCAAAAGAAGAACTCATTGAATCTCAAAAGGGTAATGTTCAAGTATTGAAGGCACCAATTGATTTTGTTGAAGTCATGGGCTCAGAAACATTTTTACATTTTAGATTAAACGGTTCACTTTCTGTTGCAAGAGCCTCTGCAAACACTTCTTATAAAATGGGTGATACAATTGAATTATTTGTAGATGTAAGAAATATTCATGTCTTCGATAAAGATACAGAAACTGCTTACTTTTAATGCATGTGGGGATTTGTAATATAAATTTAGTTGTATTTAACTCTGCCTCTTTGAAGCAAAAGAGACAAGTGGTCCAGAGTTTAACTGCAAAAATAAGGAATAATTTCAATGTTGCCATAGCAGAAGAAAATAACGATAGTTGGAAAGATGTTTCTCTTACAATTGTTAGTGTGAATAATGAGGCGCCATACTTATTAAGCACACTTTCAAAAATCGTGGATTTCCTAAAAAGGGATTTAAGAGTTTCTGTTTCAGATTATAATATAGAAATTCTTTAAAGGAGGAAAAATGAAAATCCTTTACAATGGAAATATTGTCACCTTTAACCATAGCGAACCTTTTATAGTAAATGGTGCAGTAGTTATTGAGGAAGGCAAAATTGTTGACTTTGGTAGTTCTTTTGCAATGCTCAGCAAGTATAAAAACGCAGAGCTATTTGATCTTGATGGAAATTTTCTTGTTCCAGGATTAATTAACACACATATGCATCTTTACAGCACTTTTGCAAGAGGCTTTGGATTTAATGGCGCAAGTCCATATACCTTTCAAGAAATACTTGAACAAATCTGGTGGAAACTTGATAAACTACTTACAACTGAAGAAGAAATTTATTATAGTGCCTTACTTCCAGCAATAGAAGGCCTAAAAGCAGGAACTACCACAGTAATAGATCACCACGCCTCTTTTGGTTTAATTAATGGTTCCCTTGATATAGTTGAGAAAGCTTTAAAAGACGCTCAAATAAGAGGAGTATTGGCCTATGAAACTTCTGACAGATGGGGAGAGAGTTTAAGTAAAGAATCTATCCAAGAAAATATTAGATACATTAAGAAGAGTAAAAACGAAGATTTTTTTAATGCCTTGTTTGGACTACATGCTTCTTTTACCCTTAAGGACTCCACATTAGAAAGTGTTGGTGAAATTGGAAAAAGTCTCGGTGTTGGTTTTCATATACATGTAGCAGAAGGAATTGAAGACCTTGAACACGCATTAAAAACAAGTGGAATTAGGACTGTTGAAAGATTAAGCAAGTTTGGTATTTTAAAAGATGGGACTCTTGCTGTTCATTGCATAAATATTAACGAAAAAGAAATGGATATCTTGAAAGAAACAAAAACCACAGTAATACATAATCCTGAGTCAAACATGAATAATGGAGTAGGAGTTGCCCCTATATTGGAGATGGATAAAAAAGGTATTTTGATAGGTTTAGGAACAGATGGATATACTCCTTCAATGATAGAATCAGTGAAAGTTGCTCATATACTACCAAAATTGGCTTACAAAGATCCAAGAGTGGGTAGCGATCTTGCTTACAGAATGCTTTTTGAAAATAATCCAAAAATTGCAAATAGATTCTTTAAAGCAAAAGTAGGTACAATTGATCGTGGTGCTTATGGAGACTTGGTTGTATTAGACTACAAACCTCCAACTGAAGTAAACGATAAGAATTTCTATTATCACTTAATTTTTGGAATAAGGGAAAACTCAGTTAAAGATGTTTTTGTGCATGGAAAACAACTTGTTAGTAATCGTCATCTGAAAGAACTTGACGAAAAAGAAATAACTATGAAATCAAAAGAAGTAGCAAAAGAATTTTGGAGGAAATTCTAAGATTATGGATACGAAAACTCTGACAAATATTATTGATGTTGCAAGGAGGAAAAAACCTGCAGATATTTTAATTAAAAATGCAAATATAATAAACGTATTCAATGAATCCATAGAAAAAGGAAATATTGCTGTTTCAGATGGTTTTATTGCTGGAGTGGGAAATTATGAAGAAGCTACAACTGTTTATGATATAGAAGGTCGTTATGTTGCTCCAGGATTTATAGACTCCCATATGCATATTGAAAGCACAATGCTTATACCTCCCGAATTTGCTAAGGCAGTGATTCCACTTGGGACAACTACTGCGGTTGTTGATCCACATGAAATTGCAAATGTTGCTGGAATTTCTGGGATTCAATTTATGGTTAACTCTTCAAAAGATCTTCCTATTGACATTTACTTTATGCTTTCAAGCTGTGTTCCCGCAACGAATCTTGAAACTTCTGGAGCAACACTTTACGCTGAAGATCTTGCAATTTTAAAAGGGAAGGATAGAATTCTTGGCCTTGCAGAAATGATGAATTATCCAGGTGTAATTAATAAAGACTATGAAGTACTTCAGAAAATTTTACTTTTTCATGACGGACTTATCGACGGCCATGCACCAACTTTAAGCGGATACGATTTAAATGCTTATCTATCAAGTGGAGTTCTTGCTGATCATGAATGCACAACAAAAGAAGAAGCCTTGGAAAAATTAGCACATGGAATGTGGATAATGATTAGGGAAGGATCTGTAACAAGAGATACGCTAAATTTACTTCCTATAATAAGTAATGAAACTAAACATAGGATCTTATTATGCACGGATGATAAACACCCTGAAGATCTAATATCAGAAGGGCACATTAATTTTGCAATAAACTTACTTGTAAAAAATGGAATTCCGCTACCACAAGCAGTGAGATTTGCAACGCTTAACCCATCTCTATTTTTTGGTTTTAGACGCTTAGGTGGAGTTGCTCCTGGTTTTGTTGCAGATTTAGTTGTGTTTAAAGATCTCCAAAAAATTGAATTAGTTTTTAAAAAAGGCAAACTTGTAGCAAAGGAAGGTAATCCACTGTTTGAAGTTGAAGAACCAAAGCACGATAATGCTGTTAAGAATACAATAAATTTAAAAACTGCAACTTTTGAACAGTTAAAAGTGGAAGGAAGGAATAAAAAAATACGGGTAATAAGTATAAAGCCAGATTCAGTAGTGACAGATGAACTCATTTATGAACCAAAAATAGAAAATGGCTTAGTTGTATCTGACACTGAAAGAGATATTATAAAAATAGCAGTCTTTGAAAGACACAAAGCAACTGGAAAAGTAAGCGTAGCATTTTTAAAAGGATTAGGACTAAAATACGGTGCTTTTGCTACGTCTATTGCCCACGACTCCCACAATATTATAGTTGCAGGAGTAAATGATAAAGATATGCTCCTTACCGTTAGCGAACTTGAATCAATTGGTGGGGGTATTGCCCTTGCAAAGGATGGACAAGTTTTAGATTATATTGCCCTCCCGTATGGTGGCTTGATGACAAACATGAGCGTCCATGAAGTTGCAAAAAAGATAACTGAACTGCATAGAATTGCCCATTCAGAATTAGGCATATCTCACCCCGATCCTTTTATGGCATTAGCGTTTATGTCTCTTGCTGTTATCCCAAAATTGAAAATCACTGATTCAGGCCTTGTTGATGTTGAAAAGTTTACTTTTGTTGACCTATTTGTTTAATGAGAGGCATAACAATGATTATTAAGAACGCTAATATTATAAAAGAAGGAAACAAACTTGAGCAAGTCGATATTTTGATTGAAGAAGGCAAAATTAAGGAAGTTCAACCAATCAACGTAAGAAAAATTGATTCTAAAGAAACTGAAATTATTGATGCAACAAATTTAGTTGCATTTCCTGGTTTTATTGATGCGCATGTCCATTTTGATGATCCAGGCTATACTGAAAGAGAAGATTTTTATACTGGTTCAATGAGTGCAGCTAAAGGTGGAGTTACAACAATTATTGATATGCCTTGCACTTCAATACCCGAAGTAACTAATCTAAAAAACCTATTCTATAAACTGGAAATTGTATCTAAAAAAGCTTTTGTTGATTTTGCATTTTGGGGTGGTGTAAGAAAAGACCAAATCGCAACAAATGAATATGCCCAGACAATTAAAGATCTTGCTAAAGAAGGTGTTGTAGGTTTAAAGGTCTATACAATCTCTGGAATGAAAACTTACCCTAGCCTAAATACGGAAGAGTTGGCAAAAGTTTTTAATGAAGCAAAAATAAACGATCTTGTTGTTGGAGTTCATGCAGAAGATCTTGAATTAGTAGATTATTTTACCAAAAAAATGTATGAAACTAATAGAGTAGACCCAAAAGCATGGACTATTGCAAGAAATTATGAAGCTGAGGCGATTGCAATTTTAAGAAGTATTGCACTTGCAAAAGAAATTAAGAACAAACTACACATTGTTCACCTTTCTACAAGTTTAGGTCTAAAATTAATAGAGATGGCTAAAGAAGAAGGTGTTGATATTACAACGGAGACTTGCCCTCACTATCTTATCTTTAACGAAGATGATTTAGATAAGATTGGCCCAATTCTTAAAACTGCTCCTCCTGTAAGGAAAAAAATCGATTCAGAATACTTGCTTGAAGGACTCAAAAATGGCACTTTGGACTTTGTTACAACAGACCATGCAGGTGGTATCTTCCCCAAAGAAAAATCACAGGACAGTATCTTTGATAACTACGCAGGCATTCCTGGAGTTCAAACCCGTTTCAATGCGCTTTTTACTTTTGGATACTCTTCAGGGAAACTCACTTTAGAAGATTTAGTAAGAGTATTAGCTAAAAACCCTGCAAAAAGATTTAACTTAAATTCGAAGGGTGAAATAAAGGTCGGTTTTGATGCAGATATTGTCCTCGTAAATCCATTTGAATCTTATATATTTGACGCAGAAAGAGACCTTTTATGTAAAAATAAATATTCACCATTCAATGGTTTTGAATTTAAAGGGGTTATTGAAAAAACC
>JAINCR010000062.1 GCA_036574215.1 Caldisericaceae bacterium | reverse complement strand
CAACTTGTTGATCTTGGAGGTAAACTCACAGAAGGTCCATACAAGGGCAAATTTGTAAAAGATGCAGATCCTCTACTTATTGAAGATCTTAAGAAAAGAGGTTTGCTCTTCAAGAAGGAACTCTATGAGCACGATTATCCATTCTGTTGGAGATGTGGCACACCTCTTCTATACTACGCCAAAGGTTCATGGTTTATAAAGATGTCTTCTCTAATAGATCAACTTGTAAAAAACAATGAAAGTGTAAATTGGTTTCCCGAATCAATCAAACACGGAAGGTTTGGAAACTGGCTTGAAAATATAAACGACTGGGCATTATCAAGGGAAAGATACTGGGGCACACCTTTAAATATATGGAAGTGCGAAAAGTGTGGACATGTAGAAGCAGTTGGAAGCATTAAAGAACTGAAAGAATTGGCAATAGAAGATATTGATGAATCTATCGATCTTCATAAGCCATACGTTGATAGAGTTCATTTAAAATGTCCAAAATGTGGAGGCACTATGAGTAGAGTGCCCGAAGTTATAGATGTGTGGTTTGATTCTGGATCAATGCCTTTTGCCCAATTGCACTATCCTTTTGAAAACGTTGAAGAGTTTGAGAAAAACTTCCCTGCCGATTTTATCACCGAAGCAATAGACCAGACAAGAGGATGGTTTTATTCTTTAATGGCGATTTCAACACTTGTAAAGGGTGTTTCACCGTATAAAACAGTTGTTTGCCTTGAACTTATCCTCGATGAGAAGGGTCAAAAGATGAGTAAATCCAAAGGCAATGTTATCGATCCTTGGTCAATACTAAACGTGCAGGGTGCAGATGCCTTTAGATGGGCAATTTATACAGCGTCTCTTCCTTGGCTTCCAAGAAGATTTGGTCCAAATGTTGTTAATGATGCACTAAAGGAATTCATAATACCTTTAAGAAATGTTTACTCTTTCTTTGCAATGTATGCAAATCTTGACAAATTCAATCCAAAAGATACTCCCTATATTGAAGTAAAAGATAGGCATATTCTCGATAGATGGATTATTGCAAGAGTAGAAAATCTCAATAAAGAAATTTACGAAAAATTTGAAAAGTTTGACATCACTCCCCTTACAAAGGACATTCAGAAATTTGTTGACGATCTTTCAAGTTGGTATGTGCGAAGGTCTAGGCGTAGATTTTGGAAAGAGGCACGTGATTTAGATAAGATATCTGCCTATATTACCTTGTATGAGGTCTTAGTAAAACTTACCTACATCCTTGCTCCTTTTACTCCTTTTATGGCAGAAACTCTTTATAGCAAGCTTATTAAACCTTTCTTCCCCGAAATACCAGAAAGTGTGCATCTTACAGATTATCCAAAGCCAAAAGAAGACTTGATTGATGGAGAACTCATAAACGATATGGAAGTAGTTATTGATATTACTTCTATGGGAAGAGCCCTGAGGAAGACTTCAAAAATTAAAGTAAGACAACCACTTCAAAAATTTGTTATCATACCAAGCGCTTCAACAAATATTGATTTGTTAAAAGAAAACGAACAAGTTCTCATGGATGAGTTGAATTTGAAAGAGATTGTCATTGATGACGATTACAGAAAATACGGAGATATCTTTTTAAAGCCAAATCTTGAAGCACTTGGGCAAACTTACGGCAACAAAATACCCGAAATAGTAAAACATCTTAACGACCCTAATGTGATAGAATCTATTTTAAATAACGGCTTATATGAATTTACCGTTGCTGATACTGTAGTTAAACTTACAAGGGCACATGTTTTCGTTGAAGTAAAAGGGAAAGGTAATTATATAGGTTTGTTTGATCAAGGAAATTTTGTGTTCCTTGATACAACGCTTACAGAAGATTTGAAAAAAGAAGGTCATGCAAGAGAAATAATTCATGCTATCCAGAACTTAAGAAAGGAAGCAAATTATGATATTGCAGATAGAATCTTTACTTCCATTTCCCCAAAAGATGAAACGATAACCTCCTTTGAAAATTACATTAAGGATGAAACGCTTTCTGAAGAGATACTTAATGATTTAGTTGAAGCCGATATTGAAAGGGTGCTTAAGATGGATGATAAGACTTATACAGTAAAGTTAAAAAGAAAGTAAAGACTAAAAACTGTGCATGGGTGTCAAAATATCTTAGCGGTGGATAAGAATTGCTATTTGTTTATTAGATATTTTGTGAAAGTTAAAGCATATGTAAAATAAAATGTAAATTAAGAAGAAAACGACATTTTGTAATTTAGTGTTGTTGGTTATCGTAGATGTGATAATTTTGCGAAGTGAAGATTATATATATTAATAGACACTTCTTTCAGGTAGTGAAAAAATTGATGTAAATTGAACCTTGACAACTGAACTCATTTGGAATAACACAGGTGAAGTTAGAAAGGGGTCTTAACCCCTTTGATATTAAAATAGTGCCCTGATGAATAAGGGATTTTTAATCGAGGAGGTGAACATACCCTTCTTTAATTTGAGATTCTTCCTCGCTCACTACGTTTGCTCGTCAGAATGACAACATAGGATAAACTGCAAGATTCTTCCTCGGCAAAAGTCTCCTCGTCAGAATGACTCCCATCCTGTCATCCTGGTTCCCTTTCTCTTGTCATCCTGGTTCCCTTTTCTTTGTCATCCTGAGCGATAGCGAAGGATCTCTTATTTGATGGGGTAAAAAGGATACCCCCTTAAGGCTCCCTCGAGTAATGAAAAACACAAACGGAGGAGATTCTTCACTTCTTACGCCCTCAGAATGACAACATAGGATGAACGTAGAGATTTTTCCTTGGCAAAAAGACGCCTCCTCAGAATGACAATACAGGGTAAACGGATGAGATTCTTCGGCTTCGCACTTACTTATGCAAGGAGAATATTGCGTAAGTAGGTGGGGAAGTTAGAAAGTGGGTTTTTTAACCTCTTCTATATTAAACAACCAATAGAAGCATTACGTTTCCAATTATTCTTTTGAAGTTGTTTTGCCTAAAAAAACATCGAAACTATTAAAAGTATTTGTTTTTATCTGAGTTTAGATATAATATACGTTGTAAACTTATGAAAAAACGGATAACGCCAGTTCAATTTGTATTTATTAGTTTTGTTTTGGTAATCCTAACTGGAGCGATAATTCTTATGCTCCCTATATCAAGTAGAAGCGGACAATTTACCAATTTTGTTACTGCACTTTTTACTGCAACTT
>JAINCR010000061.1 GCA_036574215.1 Caldisericaceae bacterium | reverse complement strand
CGCTTGTACCTGCAAAAGCAGTTATAGTAAATGTAATTGGTTCAAATTCAACCTCAATTTTATGATTCGCTGTAACATTCTCAAATGTATAAGTTGTTACTGCACCAACTGAAACATTATCTACTTTCACATCTTTAATTTTATAACCTGCATTTGGAGTAATTGTAAATGTTTGGGAATTGCCAGAGACAACTGCAACTGTCCCAGATGGTGAAATTGATCCACCAGAACCTGCTAAAGCAACTATATCAAAACCTATATACCAATCTTGAATATTCCATGTAATTGGAACACTCCTACTTATAGAATAATTTATACCTTTGATATTGTTTTTAAAGGTTACAACGTCTGTCCATACATTTAACCCGATTTGTGGCACAAGGTCTACGAGTCTTTGATCTGCTATATAGTAATTCCTTTGACGGATAGATGGGTCAACTTCGTGAGTTGCCTTGTAAATTGCATCATCAAGTGTAGGGTCAGAAATACCTGTATAGTTTTGCCCTCGCCAATCATTTACCTCAGTTGGAATTTGTGAAGAGTGGTAGAGAGAAAATCCACCTGGGTCAAGTGGGTCACCACCCCAAGCAAATAATGCTAATTGGAACAACCTATGGGGAAGATAAGAATTAAAGAAGTTAGGTGGATATTTTATTGTGATCTCAATGCCAATCTTCTTAAGTTGTTCTTGCAATACTTTAGCTTCATTTTTTCTAATTTGGCTGGTTGTTGTTGAGAGTTCAAGCGTCAGCTTCTTTCCATCTTTGTATCTATAGCCATCAGAACCCATCTTCCATCCTGCTTCATCAAGGAGTTTATTTGCTATTTCGGGATTGTATTTAGGAAGAGTTGCATTTGGATTTCTATAGTATTCGTTAAAGAGTGCAATGTAAGGATAGTAACTAATTACTCTTAGTCCAAAGAATACACGGTTATTTAAATCATCATAATCAATACCATATGCAATTGCCTTACGGACTCTTACTTCAGAAAGGATTGGATCGCTCATATTAATTTCAAGGTGTTCCCAGAAAGTTGAAGGAACATTTAAAACAGTAACACCTAAAACATTTTTTGCCTTATTTGCTTCTAACAAATCAAGGCAAAGATACGTAATATCAACATCTCCACTAATGATATGAGAAAGTGCATCTTCTCCCGATAACCATTTAAAAACAATTTCAGAAATTTTGGGTTGATTTCCATAGTAATATGGATTTGGCACGATACTTATGTAAGAACCTTTTACCCATTCTTTTACCTTATATGGTCCTGCATGAACTGGGGTGTTCACCAATGTAGAAGAAGGAATTTTTTCGACAGGAACTTTACTATAATAGTGTTTTGGATAGATTGGAAGACCAAGATTTGCATAAGGTGTAAACTCTTTCCAAGTTACCACCATAGTATAAGGATCTAAAAACTCAATCTTCTCAATTTTGTCATATGGATCTGTCGAAGGTATCCGTGGAATTTTTCCAGATAGATATATATCGTAGACTGCGAACTTAATATCTTGTTCATAGTCTATTGGGACTCCATCTGACCATTTTACACCCTTTCTTAAGTTATATGTAGTTTGCATGTATTTCTTCCCATTTACTTCATATACTTTCCAGCTTCCATCAGAAAAATTTGGGACGTTAGTTGCTAAATCTGGAAATAGAGTTCCGTCAGGTTTTATTCCGATAAGTTTTGCCTCAGTAGCACCGGTAATAACAGCCGATGCCATCATAGAAGTCAAAAAAGAAACTATGTAATCAGGCTCATAACCTATAGCAAAAATAAGTTTATTAGAAGTTGAAGGGGGACCTTGGACAACATGTTCAAAAATACCTTTTGTTGTTCCTAAAAAGAGATTGCCTTTTGAATCGATTGCAAGAGAACATAGAGGCCCTTTATGTATGGTTTCATCTTTTTTCATATCTTTTGGCAATCCTGTTAGATCTGTATATTTCCAGTTTTTCCATGCATCTGATGTTTCTTCAATGCAACTTCTCACGTTGTCTAAGGCATACATTACAGTAGGATTATTGGGATTAACTACAATTCTTTCAGCATTAGCAATTTTTAATGATGTTTGTGTCCAGGTTTTTCCACCATCTACTGATTTAAAAATTCCTGCACCATCAGTTGAAGCATAGAGCACGTTTGAGTTATTTGGATCTACTACAACTGACATTGTAGGATACTTTTCAACCCATAACTCTGTAAAATGTTCACCTTTATCTTCTGATTTGTAAATTGGACCATACTGAACTATGTAAACAACATTAGAATTGTTAGGATCTACAGTAATACAACTTAATGCCGTAAAATATGCAGTTACGTTTAATTTTTTCCAGTTGATACCTCCATCATCTGATCTATAGAAGCCATCTGAAAACGCATAAGCATAAATAACGTTTGTATTATTAGGGTCGATAGTGATAGTGTAAACAGGATAGTTTGGAGATTTTTCAAGCCTCTTCCATGTTTTCCCACCATCTTCTGTCTTGTAAATTCTTGGTCTTCCAAAGTTAAATAATCCTGCATAAACTATATTTGTGTTTTTAGGATCAATTGCAAGAGTTAGGACATTTCCCATATCTGGTATAGCACTACTTGTTGCTTTCCAAGTTAAACCACTATCTTCAGATTTATATACACCATAAAAACCAGTTCCTACATAAATAGTATTTGGATTTTTAGGATCAACGACAACACTTGTAATCTCATCACCCTTCATTAGACCATTGGATCCAGTGCTTAACTCTTTCCATACAGCGGTTTGCCCTCTTACCACATTTTCTCTTAATACCCCCTGAAATGAAGAAAAGAGCATCAAGATGGTCAAAAGAACTGCAACTAATTTTTTCATTTAAATTTCCTCCCTTCTTGTTATTCTTTTTTTCAAACTATTGAAAGATTAACTCCTTTTACTGCAACAGATATGGAGTCGAATTCAAGGAGTTTTGCTTACCACTCCAATGCAGGTTACAAGATTCCTTCCTGGAGTGTAGATGTATTTGTCTTTGTAATAAAGTGTTGTTGAACCTCCTCCATCAAGTGATAAAACGTATTTAAAATAACCCAACTTTAATATAATCTCACCAACAGGATCGTTTCTTAGACTCATAGCAGTAGGAGTTACAATAAAGTAAACATACCTTCCATCGGTTGCTATGAATACTCTTGCTCCATTCTTTGTCATCCTAAATGAATTTGGGTATCTTGCTGCACCATCAAAAGGAACTCCATTTTTTACCACAACTGGAGAACTCTGCACAAAGAAGCTGTTTGTTATATCCCTGTCGTTTATCGTTATACTAAGTTCTACATAAATAGACCTTCTAAAGATAGAAACTGTATCTTTTATCCAGTGTGCAGTTGAATGCTGATAAGCATAGATACCAAATTGGCCATTTGTAAGAACCTTTGAAGGATTAACAATTGCAGGACCTTCTATAGTGCCATCAACTTTCCCTCCACTATTTATGATGACAAAGACAGTATCGTAATCAATATTAACATCATCCTTATACCAATTTGTATAGACTGTAAACCCTCCATATGAAGTTGAGTTAATTGAATATGTTTTCAAAGTATCTTTTGTTCCACTTATGTCAGTTACATCTGCATGAACTTCAATTCTACCCTCTTCATAGAAGCAATTTCCGTTTGGATCTATTATAAATGTCTCTGATGTTCCTGCTTCAATTTCGCCATTTGAATTACCAAAGACTGTGCCAGAAACTTCAAATGTATTTGTATCAAACGGAATACCATTCACCATAACAATGGTATTTGGAAGTAAAAAAGTTTTATAATCTGCTCCCTTATTATAACCATTTATACTCAAGGAAGGAATAAAACTAATACCTTTAACCTTTGGGTCAATTTTAACTATCTTAAAACTGTAAGATTTATTGTTATAGCTTACTGTTTTTTCAAGATAACCCACTGCACCATCTAAATTTACAATTGGTGTATTTGAGATTGAAACAAGTTTTTTCTTGCTATTATAACTTACATAGAATCCAAGTGATTCAGAGATAAACCTTATTGGGACAAGCGTTCTTCCACTCTTAATTATAGGGATAACCTTAGGATTAGCTGGATCAATTTGGCTTACTTTTCCATTTACAACTGCTTTGCTCTTGCCAATCCAAAGTTCTATCTTATTTACTCCGTTAATTACTGTGATCTTTTTATCTAATGGATCCCAGTTAACGGTGCACCCCATCTTTTCTGCAACAAATCTCAAAGGCACGTATGTTCTATTTTCGATGATTGTTGCAGGAACTTCTAAAGTATAACCTTTCCCATTTACTGAAGCAATGTTACTTCCAATAACTAAAGTAATGTAAGTGGGTGAATATTCTTTTTCAAACTCTGCATGTATAGTATGGTTTGATGTAATGTTACTAAATGTATAAGTTGAAACAGGTCCTACTGATTCGTTATCTACTTTAACATCTTTAATTAGATAACCATCGTTTGGTAAGATCAAAAAAGTTTTGCTTTCCATATATTTTACTACTACTGTGCCAGAAGGGGAAATTGAACCACCTAAAGTTGCTGAAGCATTGATTATAAAAGATACAGGTTCAAATATTGCTTCAATCGTATGGTCTTGTGTAATATCTGCAAACGTATAAGTTGAAACTGCACCAACTGATGAACCATCTACTTTAACATCTTTAATTGTAGACATTTGGGCGGGAACAATATTAAAAGTTATGGAATCTGAGGGGTCAACACTAATTATACCAGAAGGACTTATTGAACCATACTCAGGATAGAGGACAGTTATCCACTTTAAATTTGGATTAAACGATATTTTACTGCTTGACATTTTTATAACCCCATTAATTGGATTCGACTCTATTGAAGCAAATAAGCCTTCCTCAAATACTTTTAACGGAACCATTGGAATGCCATCTTTTAAATATACAGGAGGAATCGACTCGACATTTCCATTTAAAACGGCTGTATCTCCATTTATTGCAAGCCCTATCCTTATATCCCCTAACGATACTATAATGCCTTTGGAATCGGAAATCCATTCAACCGTCCCACCAAAGCCTTTTGCAATAACAGTAATCGGGATGTATGTAAATCCATTTGATACCTCAGGTGCAACATACAACTCAATAGCATAGTCATTTACATACATTTTGCTACTTCCAATCTGCATTGTTAATGAGACATCGCCTAATTTCTTTAGAGAACTACTGATAAAAGCATTAGATGATTTAATAAAGACAAAACCACTTAAGGAAGCAATCATAACCACCAATGTAATAGTTAAAAGAAATTTTCTCATAAACTTCCTCCTTTCATAAAGTATATTTCAGAGTAAAGAAGTATATCCAATAAAAATTCCTCGTTCTCTATTTACCTCCTTGGTAAGTTATTGTAATTGTCTTTGTCTTTCCATCCCAATTTACTTCACAACCAAGAGATTCTGCAACAAATCTTAAAGGAAGCATTGTCCTACCATTTATGATTTCAGGGACAACTTTTAAGTTTGTTGTATCGATAAGTTTATCTGCTCCATTAGCTATAGCATTTGCATTACCTATCTGAAGTTGTATAAATTTACTTCCAAGTCTTATAGTAACAGTTTTAGTGCTATTCTCCCATCCTACACTTCCACCTAATACTCTATGAAACAATGAAAACAGTATAAAAGTATTCAGTAAAATTACAGGCATCTTTTTTCTAAAATTCCCTCTCAATTATGTATATTAAAAATTAAACATTTTGTCAAGAGGATAATAAGAGAATTTTTGTCATTTAGTTAGTATGAAAACACAAAAGGATGAGATTCTTCGGTAAGTTGAGGGGATACAAAACACCCCCTCAACACTCCCCCGACCTCTCCTGTCATCCTGAGTGAAACGAAGGATCTTTTCTTTAAACAGAGGAGATTCTTCCCGGCAAAAGTCGCCTCATCAGAATGACCGCAGAGGCTTCGCACTTGCTTACGCAAGGAAAAGATTGCAGAATGACACCCACCACGTCACATGGAATGTTGTTACGACTGGAACAACTTTAAACGGCTACTTTAACTTCTATGCAACATTTGCTAATGCTGCAAGATATGCCTTGTTTGTAAATGATGGTTATGCTCCAGATGCTTCAACTAGT
>JAINCR010000060.1 GCA_036574215.1 Caldisericaceae bacterium | reverse complement strand
GCTTACGCCCTCAGAATGACACCCACCACGTCATCCTGAGGAGCGATAGCGACGAAGGATCTTAAAATTGAGAGGGTAAAAGGAACGCCCTCAAGACTCCCCCGAATGCTGAAAAACATAAAAAGATAAGATTCTTCGGTCGCTAACGCTACACTTGACTTCGCCAAGAAGAGTGCAGAATGACACCAAGGGAACACTCCCTCAAGGCTTTAGAACATCAAAAAGAATAACGGCAAGATTCTTCGTCGGCAAAAAAGACGCCTCCTCAGAATGACACCAGGGAGGACGTCTCGTCAGAACGACCCTACGGGACTTTGCTTAAGAATGATTTTATGGGGCTTAAACCCTCAAAATAACCAGGAAGGTGAAAAACTGCTTTAAACACTTTCCATAAATTTTTTTGCTTTTTTCTTAATTCTTTGAAGTGTATTATCTATGGATTTATAATCTTTGTTAAGGTAAGAAGCTATCTGGGAGATTTTTAAACCATCAAGATACAACTTAAAAACCTCAAGTTCACTTTCCGTTAAAGTATTCTCAAATTCCTCAATCTCTTCTTTTAGGTTTATATCATCTAAAAAATTGGAGGTTTTAGAAAGGACATTTTCAATTGGCACTTCAACTTTACGTGTTCTTAAAATATCAAGAATACGATTTCTTATATTAATAAAGAGAAAGTCTTCAAATCTACCAGCATTTTCACTGTAATAATCTATAGTTTTTAATGTTGCAAAAAGGGCTTCAATAAAAAGATCTTCTCTATCTTCCTTAGACAAGAAAAGGCCGTAGTATCTTACAATCCTTTTTATAAAAGGAGTATAAAGCGATATGATTGTCTCTTGAGCTTGTCGGTCGTGGGCTTTTGCATGTTTAATTAAATCTTCAATATTATTGTAATTCTCCATTTTTTAATTTTTCTTCAATAATTTTAAACAGAACAATACCAGTTGCAACGGATACATTAAGCGAATTTACTTTCCCAAATAGAGGTATCTTAACTACGTAATCGCATTCTTTAAGAATCCCAGGTCTAACACCCTCCCCTTCGTTTCCTACAACAACTGCAAAGGGATGGTGTGAATACTCAATATCAAAATAGTTCTCTTTAGCATTTACATCGGTTCCAATAATCCAAACACCTTTTTCCTTTAAATACCTTATAACTTGTATGATATTTGCAACCTTATAAATCCGCATGTGAAAGACAGCTCCTGAAGAGACAATCATTACACTTTCGGTAACATCACATCCCTCCTTTTTCTGGATAAATACA
>JAINCR010000059.1 GCA_036574215.1 Caldisericaceae bacterium | reverse complement strand
AAAACGTGATGTTGAGAACAGAATTGACTACATTAAGAACATTTTGTCAAGATTAGAGAATAGTTAATCTTTACTTTTGGACCCTTACTTAATCTGGTAGGGTCCCGTATAAATTAAAAATTGAGGGAGGTATAACAATGAAAATTTGTTTTACAAGCGATGAGCAAAATGGACTTGAAAGTATTATGAGTTATCACTTTGGACATTGTCCGTATTTTGTAATTGTTGATGTTGATGGAACAGTAGTTTCTAATGTTGAATCTATTCAAAATCCGCTTGCAGATGAGCATAATGCAGGAGATTTACCATCTTTTATGAAAGAGCGTGATGTAGATGTAATTATAGCAGGTGGTATGGGTCCAAAGGCAAGAGAGTTTTTTGAAAGTTATGGTATTCAAACAGTTATTGGAGCCTATGGTAAGGTAAAAGATGTTTTAGAAGAATATTTACATGGAAAAATAAGCTACAATCCGAAAGAAGAAGCTTGTTGTTCCGAAGAAGAAAACAACGAAAACGAAGTGTTCGATGTAAACGAGGAGATCAACAGGATGAAAAAAGATATAATTGCTCTAAGAAAAGACATAGCAGATCTAAAGTCTCTTTTGCTTAAGATTGAGAAGGAAATCAAGAATTAATTACCTTAAGGCATGATGATTAATGATAGATCTGCGTTTGAGGGATAAAGGAGCTGTTGCAAATATTATTGCAAAAAAATCTGTGCCTGGGCTATAAAGGTTTCATGAATGCCTTTTGCAATTACAATATTTGGTTAAAAAGTTTGTGCTTGTATTCAACGGATTGATATTTTTATTTGCCATTTTATCAGGAGTTTTTGTTGGAAATTTTTTTAAAGAATAACTAACGAAGTTGAAGTTTTTTAAACTAAATTAAATATACAATTACAAATTCTCTGTTATAATTAAGGTGTGGCAGGAAAGGAGATAGGCATATGAAATCTTTAATAACAGCAAAAAAAGGCGAGAAGTTATTCTTACTTGGAAATGAGGCCGTTGCAAGAGGTGCAATCGAAGGAGGTGTATCTGTTCTTGCTACGTACCCTGGCACGCCTTCATCAGAAATTGGCGATGTATTTTACAAAATCTACAAAGATCTTGGTATATATTTTGAGTTTTCAGTAAATGAAAAGGTTGCTCTTGAGATAGCTGCTTCTGGCTCTAACGCAAATTTAAGAAGTTTTGTTTGGTTTAAACATGTTGGCTTAAATGTTGCCTCTGATTCATTTATGTCGCTCTCATATACTGGTATTAGAGGTGGGTTGGTTGTTCTCTCTGCTGATGACCCTTCGATGTTTTCTTCACAAAATGAGCAAGACAATAGGTATTATGCTCGCCTTGGTAATACTTTACTTATTGAGCCTTCCACTCCCCAAGAGATGAAAGACCTTATGCCATATGCTTTTGAAATTTCAGAAAAGACTCAACTACCTGTGCTTTTTAGAACAACCACAAGAGTTGCACACATGAGAGGTGTTGTTGAGGTAGGGGATGTATTTGTAAAGCCGCCTATTGGAGAATTTAAAAAAGATCCATCAAGACTTGTGCCTGTTCCTGCAAATGCGTATAGAGCAAAGGCAAGAATCCTTAACAATCTTGAATTTGCCAAAAATCTCGCTACTACAAGTCCTTTTAATAGGATTATAGAGACAGACGGTTTACAAAGTAATTTGCTTATTATTGTATCGGGTGTTTCGTTTAACTATGTAATGGATGCTCTTATCCAAAATAGTATTAAGGCAAGGATTTTAAAACTTACTTTTTCTTACCCCTTTCCAGAAGAATTAGTGTTAAAATCTCTTGATGGCATAGACAAGATTCTCGTTGTTGAAGAAGTTGACCCAATTATGGAAAAGGAAGTATTCTATTTACTCGGCAAACACCACATAAACAAAAGTGTTTTTGGAAAAATTGATAAAACCTTACCTTATGCTTATGAGTATAATCAAGATATTATCGAGCAAGCGTTATCAAAAATTTTAGGCATTGAATTTAAGAGCGAGACTTTAAAATCAGATTTAAAACTTCCCGTGCGACCTCCTGTTTTCTGTCCAGGGTGTCCTCATAGAGGTATGTATGAAGCAGTAAAAATGGCAGTAAAAGAACTTGAGATTGAGGCAATTTATCCAAACGATATTGGGTGTTATACTCTTGGCTTAAATCCACCTTTCTATATGGCTGATTATTTGCTTTCAATGGGTTCAAGTGTCGGTATTGCATCGGGCTTATCTAAATTTACGAATAAAAAAATCATTGCTTTTATTGGAGATTCTACTTTTTTCCATGCAGGCATTCCTGCTCTCGTTAATGCAGTGCACAATAACGCTAATTTTACCTTGATTATACTTGATAATAGAACCACTGCAATGACAGGAGCTCAACCAAACCCTGGGCTTGACGTTGATGATAAAAGAGCTCTTGATATAGCATCTGTAGTAAAAGGAATTGGTATAGATTTTGTAAGAACAGTTGATCCATACAATCTTAAGGCTTCGAAAGAGGCTGTTATTGATGCTTTGAAAACAAGTGGAGTTTCTGTCGTCATATCAAAAAGGGAATGTGCACTCATTGTTCCCAAAAAGAAATTCACATTCTTTGTAGATCCTTCTAAATGCACTGGTTGTAAAAATTGTATAAATGAGATTGCCTGTCCTGCGATGTTTGTTTTAGAAGACGGGAAGGTCCAGATTGATGAAATTCTCTGTGATGGATGTGCAGTTTGTGTGCAAACTTGTCCTGAAAAAGCCATTAAAGTTAGAAAGTAGGTATCTTTAGTGGCAGAAAGAGAAACAAGGGCATTAAAAGCAATAAGAATAGCAATGCTTGTAAACACTCTCATCGCCTTGATTAAGGTTGTTCTTGGGGTGTTTGGCAATTCTATTTCTTTAATTTCCGATGGAATTGATACAACAATTGATATTGTAAAAAATATTATCGTTTATAAAGGGACAGAAATTGCAAGTCGTCCACCAGATTCAGGGCACCCTTATGGCCACGGAAGAGCAGAAACCATATCATCAAGTATAATTGGTATTTCAGTTATTCTTGCAGGCTTCTTCATTATATTTGAAGGAATTTCTAAGTTTAATAAAACTGAAGCAATTGAGAGCTTAATGATTATTGGGGCTTCGATTAGTATTATTGGTAAAATTTTCCTTTCATCCTACATGAGTGTTGTTGGTAAAAATACCTCAAACGAGGCGCTTATTGCAAATGCAAAGGATTATTTTGGTGATATACTTGCTTCTTCATCTGTTCTTATAGGTGGTTTACTTATCAGGATTACCAATAAAGCGTTTTTTGACAGCATTGCTTCTTTTTTTGTTTCAGGTGCGATTATCTATATGGGGTTTGATATATTAAAACCGGCAGTTATAGAGATTATGGAAACAAGCGATGAGAATATAGCGCAAAAAGTAGAAGATAAAATTAAAGGTTTTGATATGATTTGTAATCCACACCAAATAAGGGTAAGGAAACTTGGCTCTTACTACATTGTTGATCTTCATATTGAACTTCCAAAAGATATGAGTGTTTTTGAGTCCCATAGAATTGCAACGGAAATCGAAAATAAAGTAAAAAATAGTATTGATAGTATTTATGAGGTAGTTATTCATATTGAGCCTTGTTTAAAATAATGAATTTATTGTTTTATGCTTTATGGGTTAACTTTATGAAGATTTTTTCTTAGTAATTCTATTAGCAATTGGTTAGTAATTTTTAGTTAATTTTTTGATCAATTTAAACCTTTCGTTCTACAATTTTATAAGTCTTCTTTGTTGTTCTCAACTTCTATCATCATTCCGAAATAAATCTTCATTGCCACCCATAGCCCCTTTTTTATTTCTTCTAAACATCTCGTCATTCCGTTCCTGTTGACATTCCAAGGTAAAGCCCCTTGCCCTCATTCTGAGGACGTAAGCCCCAGTGCTCATTCTGAACACATTCGCTTCGCTCAGTGTAAACTCCGTGAAGAATCTCCTCCTTTTATGTTTTTTCATTACTCGGGGGAGTCTTGAGGGGGTGTCCCCCTCAAATTTGAGATCCTTCGTCGCTATCGCTCAGGATGACATGGTAGTGTCATTCTGACGAGGCGTCCTTTTGCTGGCGAAGAATCTCATCCTTTATTCGAGGGGGTGGAAAGTCCTCCCCTCGATACTCCCCCAAAAAGATTAGATCCTTCGCAAAGACGGCTCAGGATGACAGGGAAGGAAGAGCTCAGGATGACAGGGTGGTGTCATTCTGACGAGCGAACGTAGTGAACGAGGAAGAATCTCGTCGTTTATTCTTTTTTTGGCTTTCAGGGGGAGTAATGAGGTGGTTCTGTTTACTCCCTCAACTTCAAGATCCTTCGCTATCGCTCAGGATGACAAAGGAAAAAAATGCTCAGGATGACAAGAGGGTGTCATTCTGAGGGCGTAAGCCCGAAGAATCTCATCCGTTTATGTTTTTGTAACTTTTTAATGTTGGTGTTTTACTCTCCCTATTTTAGTGGATGACTTTTCCAAATTTTTCTCTTGACAAGATTTTTAATTTTGATACAAATAAAAGTGATAAATTTGCATTACATAATTTATGAAATGCTCTATAAAAATTTATTATATTTGTGAAAAAAAGATGGGAGGTAAAAATGGATGTTCCATATCCTACAATAGAAAGATTGGCACTTTACGTTAGATGTTTAAGACATTTAAAAGAAAATGGAGTTAAAACAATCTCTTCAAAAGAGTTTGCTTCTTTTACTCGAACAACACCTGAGCAAGTTAGAAAAGATTTTTCTTATTTTGGCAAATTTGGTAAAACAGGAGAAGGTTACGATGTTAGTAAACTTGCAAAAAGAATTGACAAAATTCTCAAAGTTAAAAGGAAGTGGTCTATTGCCATAATTGGTGCAGGTTCTTTAGGCAGTGCTCTTTCACGTTATCCTGGCTTTAAAGAAGTTGGCTACGAAGTAAAAGCCCTTTTTGATATAGATCCAGAAAAAGTTGGCAAAAAAATTTCTAATATTCCTATCTACCACATTGATAGTTTTAATGAAATTGTTAATAAGGAAAATATTGAAATAGCAATTGTTGCTGTGCCTATAAGTGCAGTTGAAAAAGTTTCAAAAGTTTTAGCAACAAGCAAGATAAAAGGCATTTTAAATTTTACACCAATGACTCTAAACATTAAAACAAGAAAAAGGACCGTGATACAAGATGTTGACTTAACACAAAAATTGTATATAATCTCATATCTAATGAAAAATAGAATGGGGGATTAGTATGGATGTTTTAACTTTCAATTGTGGAAGTTCTTCTGTAAAGTATCAACTTTATAAATGGAATGAAAGAAGAATTGTTGCAAGTGGAATTGTTGAAAGAGTTACTATAGGTGGCTCTTTTATAAAACACGAAGTCCCAGGAAGAGACTCAGTAAAGATCTATCATGAATGCCCAACTCACAAAGAAGCAATTGATCTTGTCATTAAAACCTTAACCGACAAAGAAGTTGGTGTTATCGAAAATGTAAAAGACATTAAGGCAGTTGGTCACAGAGTGGTGCATGGCGGAGAAAAGTTTAATAAATCTGTTTTAATAACAGATGAAGCCTTGAGTGTATTTGAGGAATTGCAGGATCTTGCCCCATTACACAATCCACCCAATATTATGGGTATTAAGGCAGCAAAAAGTGTGCTCCCTGATATTCCTCACATTGCGATAATGGATACGGCATGGCATCAAACAATGCCAAAGCATGCATTTATTTATGCATTGCCTTATGAATGGTATGAAAAAAATAGAATAAGACGGTATGGTTTTCATGGCACTTCTTTCCTTTATGTTGCAAAGAGAGCCTCTGTTCTACTTGGTAAAAGTCCATTTGAGACAAATTTGGTCATTGCACACCTTGGCAATGGTGCAAGCATAAATGCAGTGAAAGATGGCATTTCAGTTGATACGAGTATGGGCTTTACACCTCTTGAGGGTTTGGTAATGGGTACAAGGGCAGGCGACCATGATGCAGCAATTGATCTCTACATGATGGAAAAGCTTGGGCTATCCGTAAAAGAGATGAATAATGTTTTAAATAAGAAAAGTGGTATTTTTGGTATTACAAAAGGAAAATACACCGATAGAAGAGATGTTGAAGAATCAGCAGAAAATGGAGACGAACTTGCCCAACTTGCCATTGAAATTGAAACCTACAGGTTGAAAAAATATATCTCTGCCTATATGGGTGTTTTAGGAAGAGTCGATGCAATTGTATTTACAGCAGGTGTTGGCGAGATGGGGCCAATCTTTAGAGAAAAAGCTTTAAAAGGCCTTGAGAATTTTGGTGTAATAATTGATGAAAGGAAAAACAATATTTCCATGACAAGGAACGCTGAAACGGACATAACAGGAAAAGGTTCTAAAGTTAAAATTTTTGTCATCCCAACGGATGAAGAGTTAGTTATGACTGAGGATACCGTTGCTATCATGGAAGGAAGATACGATATCCATACAAATTTCACATATTCATTCCAAAAACCTGAATACAAGAATTTTGCAAGAGAAGAGCGTTTTGCAAAAGAGGTCGAAAAGGAAAAAGAACTTCTTGAGATAAAGGCAAAAATTCCAGGAATTGATTTTTAATACCAAAAAGTGGGGGCTTGTGCCCCCATTTTTTTATTTTTTAAAAAGCAAGTCCTATTTTCTTACTACCATATGGACTACTTCACCAAGTGGCACTTTAGTTGCTTCCATTGTTGCTTCTGGAAGTGTTGGGTGTGTATGTATCGTATCTGCAACATCATTTAATGTGAGATTATTTTTTACTGCAAGTGCTAACTCTGCTATCATAACTGAAGCTTCAGGACCAACAATTTGTGCTCCAATGATTTCTTTTGTGTCTTTCTTTGCAACAACTTTAACAATTCCCTCTGTTGCATTCATTGAAACGGCTTTTCCGTTTGCGGTAAATGGGAACTCTCCAACTACCACTTCAACCTCTTTCTTCTTTGCTTCTTCTTCTGTGAATCCAACGGAAGCGATTTCTGGAGTTGTAAATATTGCCCATGGCACAACTCTATAATCCATTTTCTTATCGTTTCCTGCAATGATTTCAGCTACAGTTTCTCCTTCCTTCATTGCTTTGTGTGCAAGCAATAAACCTCCTGTAACATCTCCTATTGCATAGTGGTGTTCTACATTTGTCCTTAAGTATTCGTCTACTAATATTTTCCCTTTTTCTGTTTTGATATTTAATTTTTCAAGACCAATATTCTCTGAATTTAATTTTCTTCCTATCGAAACAAGCACTTTTTCTGTTTCAATAACTTCTCCATCGTTTAGTGTTAAATAAACTTTATTTTCTTTAGTTTCGATGTTCTCGATTTTTTTGCCCAATTTAAATACAACCCCTTTTTTCTCGTATATTCTTTGTATTAGATTGGTAAGTCTTTTATCTTGTAAGGTAGGTGTGACTGTTTCCATCATTTCCACGACAGTTACTTTTATATTAAATGCATTAAAAAAGGTAGCAAATTCCATTCCTATAGCTCCTGCACCAACAATTACAATTTCTTTTGGATAACTTGTAAGTTCTAAGGCATCATCTGAAGTAAGCACATTTGTGTGGTCAATTTTAAAGGCAGGGATCATCGCAGGTTCTGAACCCGTTGCAATAATTATATCCTTTCCTTTAAAAATTTCTTTACCTGTCTCTGTCTGAACTTCAACAGTATTTCCATCTACAATATAACCTTTGCCGTATTTTATTTGCACTTTTCTTGCCTTAAGAAGAAAATCAACTCCGGAAACGAGTTTCTTTACAACAATTTCTTTCCATTTTTTAATTTCTTCACTATTATAACTTACATTTTCTACATGGATGCCAAAAACTTTTGATTCAAGTGACTCTCTATAGACATCCGAAGCTTTAAGAATGGCTTTTGTAGGGATACAACCTCTGTTAAGGCATGTTCCACCAAGAGTTCTTTCTTCAACAATTAATACACTTTTCCCAAGATCCGCAAGCCTAATTGCTGATACATAGCCTGCGCTTCCTGAGCCAATAACAATTACATCAAATTCTTCCATCTATACCTCCTTAACTAAAAATTTTTAAATTATTACTCTATTTTTATACTTCTTTATCACTTAAGTAATTTGTTAATTACATATTTTCTTAGCATAAAGTTGCATCAGTATGTTATTAAAATAACAAATTTAAATATTGCAATATCAAATTATATCACAATAACTAAATAAAACAAATAGTTTATTAAAATTTTTTAAAACACAAAAAATTCATTTTTTCACAAATATTTTAGAATTAATTAAAACACGCAATTTAAAATACTTTTAAGCACTTGTAAAACTTTTATATTAACTTTAAAATTTCTTTTTCTTATTGAATTATACAATGTTCTTTTATTTCACAAAATAGGATTTTGAAAAACATTAAACTTGACTTATTTGATAAAACATTTAAAATTTTCTTGGCAGATTTGAAATTTAAAAGAAAGGTGGTGAATGATGGAAAAAGCAAACTATCTAAGCAAAGTAATCTTTGAAACCCTTCTACTCTTCTTAACATGGATCCTTTTAACAGAGAGTTTTGCTTTATCTGAACTTGTATTTGGTTTCTTAATTTCACTCATTATTTCCTTGGGTAGTGCGAATTTGTTTACTGAACATGGTTTGTCGCATTTACATCCAAAAAAGTTTTTTTATTTTGTTGTGTATATTCCATATTATATCTATCAGGTTATTAAAGCAAATATCATTATGGCAATAATTGTTCTTTCTCCAAGCTTACCTATTAAACCTGGCATTGTGAAAGTAAAAACCAATTTGAAAACTGACGTTGGAAAACTTGCGCTTGCTAACTCAATAACGCTTACTCCCGGGACTATTACTATGGACATTGATGGTGATGAACTTTTTGTGCATTGGATTGTTGTTGAAGATGAATCTGTAGAGGGAGCAACAAAATCAATTGTTGGCCCTTTTGAAAAATTTTTAGAGGAGATCTTTTCATGAAACTTGTAGATGTAATTTATCTTGCTTTTATGACTATTTCTTTTCTTCTTATGCTCATTAGGCTTATTAAGGGAAACGATACTCCTAATAGGGCTATGGCTCTTGATGCAATAACAACTCTTACAATTGCTTTATTCGTGTTTTTTGCTTTTATCTTTGAAAGGTCTTTCTATATGGATGTTGCAATTGTATATGCAATTATCTCATTTGTGGGAGTTCTTGTTGTTGCAAGGTTCATCGAAAGGGGGCTTTAATTTATGAGTGTGTCTGTAGTTATTGGCTATATTTTAATGTTTGTGGGGGTGTTTTTCTTTCTTGTTTCCGCAATAGGATTATTAAGGCTTCCAGATTTATATACAAGGATGCAAGCAGCAACTAAATCAACAACACTTGGAGCTATTTCTTCTATTATTGGGATCGGCTTGATGAGAGAAGACATTCTTATAAAGTCAATTATTCTTGCGGTTTTTATTCTTATCACTGCACCTATTTCTGGCTCTGCGCTCATTAGAGCAGCTTATAAAGCAAAATCACCACTAACTAATAAAACAGTAGTAGATAAATTCAGAGAGAAAGAAGGTGAATAGACAATGAATCCAGTTGTGCTTATTTTTTCATACATTCTTCTTCTTGCATCCATTGGGCTTTCTCTCATTTCAATAGAAGTGAAAGACCTTCTTGCAGCAGTAATATTTATGGGAGCAGCAAGTCTTATAGTTTCGTTGATTTTCCTTATTTTACAAGCACCCGATGTTGCAATGTCTGAAGCGGCAATTGGCGCTGCACTTACAATGGCAATCTATGTTATTGCTGTAAAGAAGACAGAAAAGGAGGATAAAGATGATTAGAAAAATTATTTACGGGATTTTTATCCTCATCATCGTTTCTGCCATTGCAATGTTTTTGAGAGGGACTCCTTTTGGCGTTGATAAAATGGATGTAGGAAAATATTATCTTGAAGAAACAATCCCTCAAACTGGAGCAGCAAATGTGGTTACCTCGGTAACTCTATTTTACAGAGGATTTGATACCTTAGGTGAAGTGACTGTTCTTTTTACAGCTGCCTTAGGTGTTGCTGTGCTTTTGTTTATAGAAGATAAAAAAAGAAAAATGACTTACGTTAAAGCAAACTTTGTTACAAAAATCGGAACAAGGATTGTTTTTCCTTTTATTTTATTAACTGGTGCTTACATCTTCATGCATGGCCATTTAACACCTGGTGGTGGTTTTCAGGGTGGGGCGCTTATTGCAACAGGTTTCCTTTTACTCTATCTTGCTTATGAAGAAACATCAATTGATAGAAAAAAGTTTTATCTTGTTGAAGGACTTGGTGGGTTAACATACGTTATTGTTGGTTTACTTGGTTATTTTATGAGAGATTCATTTCTTGCAAACGTTCTTCCCAACGGAACGCTCTTTGATTTACTTTCAGGTGGAATAATTCTCCCTATCTACATTGGTGTTGGATTAAAAGTTGGTTCTGAGCTTGCAAATATTGTTGACGATCTCTTTTGTGAAGTAAAGTGCACTGGAGGTGAATAGATGATTTTCTATATTACAGCATTGATCATCATTGGTATTGGATTATACGCTTTAATTATAAAAAGTAACCTTATTAAAAAAATCATCGGACTTGACCTTATTGAAACTGGAATAAATTTACTCATTGTTTCCATTGGCTATATAGATGGTAAAGAGGCACCCATATTTACTTTTAATGTGCGAAATGCTGCCTCGATGGTTGACCCAGTGCCACAAGCTCTAACTCTTACTTCAATTGTCATAGGCGCTTCTGAATTAGCTCTTGCTGCTGCGTTTGTTGTGCTTTTGTATAGAAAGTATGGCACATTGAATGTAAAGAAAATAAGGAGTCTGAAATGGTAAACTTAGCTAATCCAACTCTTTTAGTTGCTTTACCGCTATTTTTTGCTTTTCTTTCAATTATTATTGCGCCTTTCACTAAAAAGGTTATAAAGTTCATTCCGCTTTTAGCTAGTTTAATAAATCTTGTTATTGTCTATTTTATTGGGGTTGAAGTCTTTGGTGGTAATATCGTTATTGGTGGCACGGCAGGTTTAACTGCACCATTTGCAATTGTTTTGGCAGTGGATAAATTTAATTATTTAATTCTTCTCCTTGTTAACTTACTTGGTGCGGTAATATCTTTCTACAATATCTTCTACGTAAAAGAAGAACCAAGCGATAGATTCCACATTCTATTTTTATTACTTATAATGTCTTCTACATGGATTACTATAACAGGTGATTTATTCAATATGTTTGTAGCATTTGAAGTTCTGTCAATTTCTTCCTTTGGGCTTGTTGGGTATTTAAGAAATAGTGATGCCATTGAAGCAGGCTTTAAATACGTTGTGCTTGGTATGTTGGCAGGCTCTCTTATACTTCTTGGCGTTGTGCTTGTTTATGCCCAAACTGGCACATTGAATATGGCACACATCGCTTCGAAGCTTGACACCTTAAGTGCCTATAGCAAACTCATTCCTTTTGTTTTGATATTTTTTGGCTTAGCAGTTGAAGGCGCCTTGTTCCCTTTAAATTCATGGCTTCCCGATGCACACCCCGCAGCGCCATCTGGTGTATCTGCAATGCTTTCTGGTATCATTACAACTACTGCAATCTATTCAATCATTAGAGTTATTGTTACCGTGTTTAATTATTCAGCGTTTATCCCTTATCTTTACATTATAGCCTTACTTACCTTATTCTTTGGAGAAATAGCCGCTTTCTACCAAAAGGATATAAAGAGGATGCTTGCATATTCTACAATTGGTCAAACAGGGTTGTTTGTGCTTGCTTTCTCAGTTGGCACACAAGGTGCAATATCTGCTTCACTTTCCCAAATTATAAATCACTCTATTTCAAAAGCAATCTTATTTTTAACGTCGGGTATCATGATTGAGAGTGCAGGTGTGCGAGATATTGAGGATTTAAGAGGTTTTGGAAAGCAGCACATTTTCACCTCGATTTTGTTTGTTTTTGCTGCTCTTTCACTTATAGGTATTCCTCCTTTTTTGGGCTTCTTTACAAAGATTGCAATTCTTCAAAATATCTTAGACTTCCAAGGAATTTTAGGCTACATTGGATTTGCTTTTATCCTTGGTTTGGCGATTGTTGAAGGTGTATACTTCTATAAAGTTTTTGCCGTTATGTTTTCTAACGGAGATAAGAGTTTTAAAAACTTCAATCAGTGGTTACTTGTTGCACCTTTCTTGCTTGTTTTGATACTTGTTGTCTTGAGTGCAAGGCCAATGGAAGTGATTAACTACACTTACAGTGCTTCAGGGCAAATTATTCAAAGAACACTTTATATAACCTCAGTGTTAGGAGGTTTAAAATGAACTTTTCAATAAACCTTTCATTACTTACGATTTTACTTACTCCTTTCTTTGGGGGATTACTTTCCTATGCAGGATCAGCACTTCATAGGTATGTGCGTAATATATTCTACATTATCTTCTTAGCACTTCCTTTTTTAGAGCTTTACCCGTATTTCAATAATTCTGTTGATTTCATGCCATATGCAACTGTTTTTGGCTACAATTTATTTTTAGGGATTAATGCTTTATCGTTTACCCTTCTTTTACTTTTTACTTTGATGTTCTTCCTTGCAGGTATATTTCTTTTGTTTGAATTTGCAAATAAAGATGAATCAGATTTAGCAGTTCTTGAATTCATGTTCTTAGAGGGTTCTGTTTTTGGTGTCCTACTTGCAAAAGACATTTTAACATTCTTCATTTTCTTCGAACTAATTGCAGTTTTTACTTATTTCCTTATTCAAAAGGGTTATAGTGGGTCAAGTAAGGCTTCGGTTAAATACATATCTTGGGCTTTAATCGGAGCAAACTTTTTGCTTGCTGCTATAATTTTACTTTTTACAAAAGTCCACAACTTTGGTTATACAGAAATCGCAGCGTTCCTTGGTAATGCTTCACCTACTTTTGTTGTTTTGGTTTTTGCCTTCTTTTTGATTGGTATTTTGATTGAGGCAACGATTATGCCTTTCCATGTGTGGGCTCCTTCTGCTTACTCTGAAGCACCCGATTCTGTTTCTGTGATTCTCTCAACGGTTGTAAAAAAGACTGCAATCTATATTTTAGTTGTTCTTGCCTTTTCTCTTTTTGGTTTAAATCTTTTCTTAAAAATAATGCCAGCGGTTTTCAATAATTCAATAGTTATGTATATTTTGCAATGGATGAGTGCTTTAACTATCATCATAGGCACATTCATTGCAATAAGAGAAGAAGATGCAAAAAGTTTACTTGCTTGGTCTTCTATAGCACAATCTGGATACATCGTTTTGGGTATTTCTCTTGGCACTTCCCTTGGAGTAAGCGGCGGTTTGCTACATTTGATAAATCACTCTATTTTTAAAGGAATCCTTTTCTTTGTGGTTGGTGGTGTTATCTATAGAACTGGCACAAAAAAGCTTAGTGAACTTGGTGGTCTTATAAAGAAAATGCCAGTATCCTTTATTTCAATGTTAATTGCAATCATTGCCTTAGCAGGTATCCCGCCTTTAAATGGCTTTTCATCTAAATACCTCATCTATGAAGCACTAATTGAGAAGAAAGAACCCATTCTTTTAACCATTGCCCTATTGGGTGGGACAGGGTCATTTCTTTATGTTTACAGGCTTATTCATTCAACCTTCCTTGGACAGTTAAGTGATAAGTATACCGATGTAAAAGAAGTGCCACTCCTCATGCAACTGCCCATGTTGGTGTTATCAATTTTAGCAATTCTCTTTGGTATATTCCCATCTATACCCATGAATTTTGTATCAAAAGCAGTTAGTTATCTTGGATTTGAACCAATAAAATATTACCTAACAGGGTTTCCAACTCAGCCAGGTTTACATGAAGTTAACATCTTAAAGATTTCTTCTACCCTTATTATAGGCTTTGTTGTTTCACTTTTGATCTTTTTACTTTTGCCGAAAGCAAAGAGAGTTGATCAACTTGACAATTACTACGCAGGTGAAAAATTAGTGAAAGAGACTAAATACAATTATAGTTTTGGATTTTACAGTTTCTTTGACGATGTTCTTGGTTCTTTCTCACATCTAAGTATAGATAAAATCTATTCAAATGTTGAAGGTTTGTTTAAGAATGTAGGGGATTATTTAAGAAAATTCTATACTGGTAATCTTGAAACTTATATAAGTTATGGAGTTGTTGCAATAGTTATCTTTGCGCTTATTTATGTGTTAGGAGGCGTCTTATGGTAGAAAAAATTGTGTTAGTTTTAACACCCGTTTTAGCATTTTTTGTTGGCATCTTCCTTGTTGGTTTCAAAAGGAAAATGGTTGCTCGTATCCATAGAAGATACGGTCCGCCTTTGCACCAGCCACTTCTTGATATCATAAAACTTCTTGCAAAGAAAGAAAACATATCTCACGGTGTGATGTTTGATCTTGGTCCTGTGATTGCTCTTGGTGCGTCAATTCTTACTGTTTTGTTTTTACCACTACCAGGTTTTAAACTTCTTACTCCATACGGAGATTTGATTGCCTTTCTTTACATCATGGTTATAGGTTCTCTTGGTATGGCGCTCGGTGCAGGAGAATCAGGCAACCCGAATGCTTCCATCGGTATTGCAAGAGCCTTAACTCTTATGCTTGGGTATGATCTTCCTTTTATAATTGCAGGAAATACTCTCATACTTAAGTATGGGACAACATCCCTTTTTAACCTCATGAATGCTCAATCAAATTTACATTGGAATCTATTTTTCTTGCCCTTAACGGCTGTTGCAGGCTTTATTGCAACCTATGGGGCAATGGGAGAGCATCCGTTTGATGTAGTTGTCGCACCCCAAGAAGTTGCAACAGGGCCTATGGTTGAGTATGGAGGAAAACATTTAGGAATGCTTATGATTGATCATGCCATGCATGTTTATATTGAAACTGCTCTTTTTGTAACGCTATTTTTAGGTGGTGCATCCAATATATGGATTTTCATTTTAAAACAACTTGGGGTAGTAATCGTTATGACACTTGTTGATACTGTTCTTCCTCGTTTCAGAATTGAAAATGCTGTTAGGTATTTTTGGCGATGGCCTACGATTTTTGCCTTGTTAGGTCTTTTTATAGTCTATCTCGGAGGATAATATGGAAATGCAAGATGTTATTGAAGAAGGTTATGTTGGAATTTTAGAAGATTTAAGAAAACGATCTCTTTGGATGCTTCATTATTGCACTGCCTGTGGTGCTATAGAACTTCCGCCAACAATTACTTCAAGGTTTGATGCAGAAAGATTTGGGATTGCTCCATTTGTAACTTCAAGACAGTCTGATATATTGCTTGTAACTGGATACATTAATATCAAAACTCTAAGAAGGATTGTAACAGTTTACGAACAGATGCTGCCTCCAAAATATGTGATTGGTTTTGGTTCTTGCACTATTAATGGTGGTATATATTGGGATTCCTATGCAGTGGTAAAGAGACTTGATTTGTATTTACCTGTTGATGTTTACATTGCAGGGTGTATGCCCACTCCAATGGCTGTCATTGAAGGTTTTAGAAGCCTAATGAAGTTAATCGATGAAGGTAAGGCAAACGGATGGAAAAAGTACATTGAGGATAATGCTTACTATAAGGAAAACCAAAGGAAGGTGTTAGGATGATTGATGAAGTTATTAAATCTTTACCTTACGAAGTTATTGAAAAAAGAAAGCAGAGAATAATAGTTAAGGTGGAAGGGGAAAGTTTTGCTTCTGCATTGAATGCCTTGAAAGGTCTATCATTCAATAGGCTTAATATCCTTACTGCAGTTGATTTTATTAAAGAAAAAGAATTTGAAATCGTTGCAATTCTTCATTCGGATGAAAACAAAGTTATCGCTATTGTTAAAACAAGAATTCCACGGGATAATCCTTCTATTGAAACAATTACAAACATCTATCCAAACGCTTACAAATATGAAATTGAAATGAGTGAAATGTTTGGAATAAAAGTTTTAGGTAATCCCGATTCAGGAAAGGAATTCGTTTTAGAAGATTGGAAAGATCTCCCTCCATTGAGAAAAGATTTTGACTCTATAAAGTATGCAACTGAACATTATGAGTCGAGGAATGTGGAGGTAAAGTATGATTAAAGAATACGAACTGAACATAGGACCTAACCACCCTGGGATTCATGGTAATTTTTCTGTCCATCTTGAACTTGTTGGAGATACGATTGTCTCAGCAAAAGGACAATCGGGGTATCTTCATAGGGCATTTGAGAAACTAATGGAACAGAGAAATTACCTACAGAACCTTGCTCTTATTCCACGAATCTGTGTGCCAGAACCAGACATTAATGAAGCAGTTTATGCAATGGCAATTGAAGAGTTAATGGGGGTTGAGATTCCTGAAAGGGCAAAGTATATAAGAACGATAGTTCTTGAAGCTGCTCGTATTAATGCACTTTTATTCCATTTTGGTGGCACAGCAGCAATGATTGGAAACTATACTGTAAATTATTGGGCAGTAGCAGATAGAGATTTGATGATAGACATATTCCTTAAACTTACCGGTGCAAGAGTTTACCACATGTATATATGGCCAGGTGGCGTTAGGAGAGATACCTATCCAGGTTTTGAAGATGATATTTTAGGCTTTGTAAAATATTTAAAAGGTAGATTAGTTGAATATGATAATCTTTTCTTTAAGAACCCAATGTTTGTGCACAGGGCAAAAGGATTTGGAAAGATAACCAAAGATCAGGCACTCTCAATGGGTGTTACTGGTCCAAATTTGAAGGCAACAGGTGTAAAAGTTGATGTAAGAAAAGATGAACCTTATGCAGCCTATGGTTATCTTGATTTTGATATCCCTGTGCTTGATGAAGGTGATGCCTGGGCAAGAGAAATTCAAAGAAGGCTTGAATTTGAGTTGAGCTTGAATCTCATTGAGCAAGCGGTAAAGAAGATGCCAAAAGGAGAAGTTTGGAGAAAAATGCCCAACCCATTTAAGTGGGTAATAGAAAAGGGTGAAGCCTATGCAAGAGTTGAGTCTTCAAGAGGAGAATACGGATTCTATTTTGTAACTAACGGAGGTGATAAGCCCTACAGAGTTGCAGTAAGAGGTGTTTCAATGCCTCATATGTATCCACTTGCTGAGAAAATGTTAGTAGGGATAAAACTGTCTGATGCCCCGTTTTTACTTGAAACATTGGACGTTTGTCCACCAGAAATTGATAGATGAGGTGAGCAATGGAGAATAAAGAATATTTTGAAAAAGTGAGTTACATTAATGCTTTAACCTCAACAAAGTATATATTCAAAAAACCTGTAACTCTTCAATATCCAAAAGAGAAACTTGAACTTCCTGAAAGATACAGGGGTTTCCATGTAAACGACATTGATAAATGTATTGGCTGTGGAAATTGCATGAGTATTTGTCCCTGCCAGGCAATTACAATGGATGATCCTAAAGAATTTCATCTTGTAACTCCTAAGGAAGGTTCAACGCACTTAAGACCAAGAATTGACTATGGGAGATGCTCTTATTGTGGACTCTGTGTGGAAGTATGTCCTACAGGTTCTTTAAAAATGGAAAAAAACCTTATTTTTACCTCTACTGATGGCGATGCTTTTGTATGGTTTCCTGCAGAAGAAAAAAGAAAGGCAGAAAATGGATTTACCCAATCTAACGATATTACTCCTCTTGAACTTGAAAAGGTTGAAATGCCCGAACTTGAACCAGATGTAAGTAAGAAAACCTTTGAAGAACTAATTCTTGGCTTCTCTGAAGAGCAAGCAGTAAAAGAGGCAGAGCGTTGTCTTGGTTGCGGTATTTGTATGCAGGGTTGTCCTGCACATATGAAAATCCCTGAATATATTGAAGCAATATTTAAGAAGGAATATGAAGTTTCTGTAAAATACATGCTAGAAGATAACGCACTTCCTGGAATATGTGGAAGAATTTGCACGCATAAATGCCAGGATGATTGCGTCTACAATTACCGAGGAGATGCATTGCAGATTATGTGGCTTAAGAGATTTGCAACGGATATGGTGAAGGATTATAAAGTATCAGACCCTTATCTTCTTCCAAAAACAGGTCGTAAAGTTGCAATCATTGGTTCTGGTCCAAGCGGATTGTCAGCAGCTTATTATTTAACACTTTTAGGCCATTCTGTGACTGTGTATGAAAAAAGAGATGTCCCAGGTGGTGCACTTGGGCTTGGTATTCCTATGTATAGATTACCTGTTTACGAAATAGACAAAGAGGTTTCGCATCTTGTAGACCTTGGTGTAGAGTTCAAGTTCAATACAGAAGTTGGTAAAGATATCCAATTTGAGGATTTGCTTAAGAAGTTTGATGCAGTATACATTGGAGTAGGCCTTTCTTACGGAAGGGCAATTAACCTCAATGGAGAAGATACTCCTTATGTAATACAGGCAATAGATTTCTTAAGGCAGGTAAAGGTAGAAGGAAGAAGAGATATTCCTAAAAAAGTTGTTGTAATAGGTGGTGGAAACGTTGCAATGGATGTTGCAAGAACAGTTGTAAGGCTCCATGAGATTAATTACGGTAGTGTTGATACCAAAGTGCAAACAGTTTCACTTGAAGATTGGGATATTATGCCTGCTTCTAAAGAAGAAATCGACGGTGCTCTTGAAGAAGGCGTAATATTTAATCCTGGATGGGGTCCGAAAGAAGCAGTCTTTGAAAACGGTGTGCTAAAGGGTCTTGTTGTAAAGAAAGTGAAGTCCGTCTTTGATGAGCAGCGTAGATTTAATCCTACCTTCTTTGAGGATCAAACTAAGCTTCTTGAAGGCGATTACATTATCGAGGCAGTAGGCCAAATGACGAATTTGAGTTTTATACCTAAGGAATTAATGGATCAGTTAAAATTTACTCCAAGAAGAAGAATTTGGGTTGACGAATTTGGTGAAACTTCAATCGCTGGAGTATTTGCAGGAGGAGACCTTGTTGAAACTTCTCTTGGAAACGTAATTTCTGCTATTGCTAACGGTCACAGAGCAGCTATCGGTATAGATTTCTATCTTAGAAACATAAAAGGAGGCAGAAATGGTTGACTTTAAAGACAAAATAACCTTTGGAGAGCCTGTTTTGGATAGGTTTTTTAACGGTTATTCACCTTTAGAAACAGTGCTTGTAAAATTTGCAAACAAAATAGGTTTTCTTACGGTGTCTAACTTATTTACTCTGATCACCAAGGCTTATGTCCCAAACGCAACCGAGAGAATGCTTTCAAAAACAGAAGATATTTGGATAAAGGATGTTCTTGATGAGGTTTATGTGTATGGGGAAGGTGGTTTTACAAGAGTAGTTAAAATCGTAAGAAGAAGAATTTACGAAGACGTTTTCTCCGTTAAAACCACTACAAAGAAAACTGATGTTTCTAAAAGCCATAAATTTGTTGTGGAAGAAGGTTTAGAGCAAAAACTCAAGAGCGCTTTTGAGTTAAAAGAAGGCGATAAACTTCGTATTTATGATAAAGACCAAGAAGTTTTTGAACCTGTTGTTCATGTCAAAGTTATTAAACCAAGTTTTTTGCATGTTTATGGCATACTTACCGAAAACTTTAGTGCCTATGTAAGTGGTATTTTGGGAAAATCTTACTAAATAGTTTGTTTAATGTGTATAAAAAGGGAGCTTTTTAGCTCCCTTTTGTCATTTCAAAAATCCCTCGTTTTAAACCTCTATTTCGTCATTCTAAGGGAGTAAGCCCACGAAGTCATTCTGCGCGAAGTGAAGAATCTCTTTTTTTGTGTTTTTCTATTAGTTGGAGAGTCTTAAATGGCATCCCTCTTACATTAAGAAAGAACCTTGTCTTGAATTCACCTTCAACGAAGTGAAGTGCAAAACTCCCTATTTATTTGAATCTAAACTTCCAATTACAAATATCGTTTGCGCATATCATCCCAGATATTACAACTGCTTCAATTCCTCCACCTGGAAAAGTTGAAGCACTTGCAAGATACAAGCCTTTAATGGGCGTTTTAAAATACGGTCTTTTAACTCCAATCGATTGATCAAAAGAGTATATGGCACCCTCAGGCATAGATGTATAACTTTCAAATGTCTTCGGAGTAGCAGCATCTTTAACTATTATCTTTTTGCTTAGGTTGGGGATAACTTTTTCTGCTTTTTCTATAAGTTTTTTGGAAAAATCTTCCTTCATTTTCAAATATTCTTGTTTCCCTTTTTCTTTAAACTCGTAATAATTTGCACTACTTAAAAGAGTTACACTTGCCTTTCCTTTTGGTGCTAAATTTCTATCGGCATTAGAATTAATAACTATACCAAACTCTTCATCTAAATGGTTTATGATAGTTGGGTATTCTGAAAGATCCATATCAATACCGAGAAAGGTCATAAAAACAGAGGGAGACATTTTCAAACCTTTTATATACTCAATAAATTGCTTAGGTAAGGTGCTTTCCTTAAGTAATTCTAAGAATGTTGTTTTGGCATTGGCGTTTGCAACAACAATAGGTGCTTTAAAAATTTTCTTCAATACCCTTACTCCTTCTACCGTGCCATTGTTAACTAAAATTTCATCTACTTTATGGTTTAATAAAATAGTCCCTTTATTGTCTAAAATAAATTTTTTAAGGGCATTTGCAAAGTTTTGTGCCCCACCCTTTGGAAAGAAACCTCCATGAAGGTAATAAGATACCGTTGCTGTAAGTGCCGAACTTGCTGCTGTTTTGTCTGGAGTTGTTCCTAAATATCCCAAAAAGCCACTAATTAAATATTTTAAGTCGTCGTTTTTAAAAAACTCGTCGAGTTTTTGCTTGAAGCTTTTATTCATCCAGTCGTAGAAGTGAGGGTTATTTTTAGGATAGTTTAAAAGCGCATCTTCTCCAAAGACTTTTGCTATGAGTTCTGCAGGAAGTGGAGTTCCGTATGTTGTATCTTTATAGCACTCTTCATATGCTTCTTTAGCTTCTTCAAAAAATGCTTTTATGTTTTCCTTTTCATTTGGGAATAGTTTTGAGATATTGTTAATAAGGTCTTCTAAATTACTTACTTCAATTTCGTTTCCTTTAAAAATGAATCTCGTTTTATTTTTGACAAATAAATCGTCTTTATTCAGTTTTAACTCCTTTAGTAGATATGTAATAGGTCCTTTTTCCCATAAGCCACTTACGTCTTCAACACCAGTATTAAAGATAAATCCATTTCTCCTAAACGAAGAGCAATAACCTCCAACTAAATAGTGCTGTTCTAAGACTAAAACTCTGTATCCTCTTTTAGAAAGTAAAGCGCCACAAGTTAAACCACCTATTCCCGACCCAATAATGATAACATCGTATTCATTTTCACTTTTATTTCTTTCAGGATCTAAATCAATACGCCAATCATATTTTTTAAACTCCTTTAAAGTAAAAAAAGACGGTGCCTTCAAAGGGAAAACAATTGAGAATAGAGTTCCAGCTCCTATTAAGAGATTGGAAAAAATTACAGTAAGCGGCATACTAAAGATTAGATATATAGCGGCATTAAGTGCAAAAATTACTGCCCAAAAAATGGTAATTATGTTATTAATTAAAATAAAGAAACTATCCTTCCAGTAAATCGGAGGGTAGTCCCTTTTTGAAACCTGTAGGGTGTATGGTTGTTTTATGAGTAGAGAAAGAGTTGACATAAAAAACAGTGCAATGTATCCAAGAAATCCGCTTTTTTCTATAAAGATTTTTGTTTTAAAAATGAAAAACCCTAAATTAGCGACAAGGAAATATACAAGTGAAAAAACATCCATGATGTTGGAATCTCTTTTGTAAATTTGTGGGATTACAAGGATAAAAGATATAAACAGAGGAATGATTAGCCCAAGGTTAATTTCCATACCACAGAGTATCCAGTAGGTAATCCACGGAATAAAAGAAAAAAGTATATATACCATGCCGGGTATTTTCTTCTTGCTGTTTTTTGATCCCTCCATGTTCATTTTTCTCCTTTTAGTTAAAATCCTAACACATTTATTCTATCATTAATTTCGAAAAGTTCAACCTCTTTTATATGCCAATTTCTTTAAGAACCATTTATGAGTTTCCTTTTATAAACACTATATGGCCCAATTGTTTACCTGGGCCATATAGTTTCTACACCTTCCCTAAAAACTTTAATAACCTGTAAATTAAAAGAAAACCTTCTTCTCTTTTAAGATAACTTTTTGGTCTTATTTCACCATTATCCCCAAGGATAATACCAAGGTTGTATAGTGTTTGTATTTCTTCTTTATATGGATAATCATCACTAACATCTTTAAAAAGCGAGAAAACAGAA